>NZ_CDLKIE010000001.1:0-3165 GCF_975902315.1 Kaarinaea lacus
GCATCAGAAAATCTAATAAGGTTTCATGTGACCTTTTTACAAGATTTTTGATACAATATAAGAGATATATGGATTACTAATAAACTATATACAAATCTAGATCTAATGAATGAGGAGCACGTTATGGCGGATTTTGACCAAGAACTGGACGCATGCGGATTGAACTGTCCACTACCGATTTTAAGAGCCAAGAAAAGTTTAGCGGCTATGGATTCCGGGCAAGTCTTACATATTATTGCTACAGATCCAGGCGCAGTTAAAGACTTTGAAGCATTTGCCAAACAAACTGGCAACGAACTGATGGAATCCCGGGAAGATGCCGGAAAATTTCATTTCTTGATGAAAAAATCGTAATTAGTTTGATATTTAAACGTCAAATAGTTTAATTAAATGAATAAAGAGGAATAGCGTTATGTCCGAGAAAAAGTTAGCGATTATTGCCACCAAAGGTTCACTGGACTGGGCTTACCCTCCATTCATTTTGGCGTCTACTGCCGCTGCCTTGGGTTACGAAGTTCAGATATTTTTCACGTTTTATGGTTTACAGTTGCTGCGTAAAAAGCTTGATCTAAAGCTTACTTCATTGGGTAATCCGGGTATGCCTATGCCTATGCCCATGCCGGTTCTACTTCAAGCTTTACCGGGTATGCAATCCATGATGTCAGTGATGATGAAAAATAAGATGAAATCCAAGGGTGTGGCGAGTGTCGAAGAATTACGCTCATTATGTATCGAAGCGGATGTCAAATTGATCGCGTGCCAAATGACTGTTGATTTATTTGAGTTTAGCAATAATGAATTTATCGATGGGATTGAGTTCGGTGGAGCGGCAACGTTCCTGGGATTTGCAGGCGACTCTGATATTTGTCTGTTTGTCTAGGCGGCATATGTAGTAGCACAATACATTTGCAATATTAAAAGGCGATCTTAACAGATCGCCTTTTTTTATTGGCTGGTAAAATTATGGCGCTTAATATGACCGTTAGTGAATAAAGGTCTTTGTAAGACCTATCCCAATTACCGTGGCACTGGATTCGTAAGTGCCATTGTATGCGTCAGTGCCATTGGGATCCGTATCGCCGCCTGCCACTCTCTGAACATATGATGTAGATTGATTAATTGTGCGATCATCAAACTTCACATACATGATTCCTGCCTCAAATTCCCAACTGTTGGGCTTATAGCTCACACCGAAATTAAATAATTGCCGGTCCGCATCAGGAATACGGGCAGTGAAGTAATCGTCAGATTGCGGTGTTTCGTCCAGTGTAAAGCCAAATCGAAGTTGCCAGGTGTTGGTGACTTGATAAGAAGCAGCTAGTCGATAAGCGTTGGAATCTTCCCAATTATTTGTGCTAGTTATGGGAATGTTAAGTCCATTTTTGATTTCTAATTTCTCAAAACTACTCCAGTAAGTCCGCTCAATATCAAATTCCAGGGCAAAGTATTGATTGATCTGGTTTCTTAATCCTATTTGTAACATTGCAGGAAATTCGATATCAGCCGATGCGTTAGCAGAGGCACCAGCAGATGGTCCAGCAACAATATTTATAGATCCATCCGCTGTAACTTTTACCTCGCTTCGGTAAGTAGCACCCAAGCTCCAGTCACCTCTTTTATATAAATAGGCAAGCGTGTAACCAAAATCATCTCCGCTGCCATTAATCTGGACGGCCTGGGTATTAAAAATCAGTTTGCGTACATCGTAGTAGTTAATGCCAAACGAAACGCTATTATTTTCGTTGATAAGATAGGAAACATTAGGTGTCAGGTTAGCTACTTCAATTTTGCTTTGCTCAGGTTCTAAAGCAGCTATTTGTATATCTGTGCCAGGAGGAAATGGTGGCTGCCCAAAACTAGGATTATAAAATTGACCAAAAGTGCCCTGAGGCCACTTGGTTTCCAGTCCAAACGGTGCATGCAATCCCAAACCCCAGGCCCATTTCTTCGAAACTTTACTCGTATAGTAAAAGTTAGGAATACTGATAGAATTATCGCCCAGGCTATCTGTTTCTGTTCCTGTTTCGGGTTTAACATGAGAATCGAGATTTACGTTCATCAAACCAAAAGATAGTGCGCGACGGTCCTCCTGCATTGACATGATTGCGGGATTATAAATGATCGCTCCTGTGGCATCGGTATTGGCGACTACTGCATTGGAGAGTGACATACCGGCGATAGATGATTCAGGTAAACGAAATCCTGATGCATGGACCAGCATAGGCAAGAATCCGATAATAGCAACTACAAGGCACTGAAAAAATCTAATGTGATTCACTGTGCGTCTCCCTGCTTTTGTTTGACTTATATCAAGAGCAATCTTTCGTTGGTATTACATCATACAGCATCAAGTTTGTATTGCGTTCCCTAGAGTAAAATCCAATCACTATGGCAAATAGCTGTATACAAAACTTTTACAGCTAGACTACATCGCGGATTAGATTTATATACTAATATTATGGTTTATCGATATAAATTTGAAAGATAAAAATTTAGTTTATTTTTAACAATGGAATGAGTTAATCAGCAACGATTATAAATTTGTATAAATTATTATCAATAATGAAGTCCAATTGTCGTCGAGGAGAGTAGGCAATGAGAAAACTTACCAAGCAACTAGTAGCTTGCGTCATCTGTATAGGTTTCGCAGCTCCGGTTTTTGCAACCAATGGATATTTTGCTCATGGTTACGGAACCAAGAATAAAGCGCTGGCAGGAGCCGGCGTAGCCTTACCGCAGGACGCGATGATTGCAGCAACCAATCCGGCCGGTATGGTTTGGGTGGGAAGTCGATACGATTTGGGTTTGGCTATTTTTAGTCCTAGCCCCCGAACTTATAATCCAACAACAGTGCCACCTCAGGCACCTCCACAAATGACATTAGTTGGTGGAGAAGTCGAAAGTGATGCTGATTATTTCCCTATTCCACACTTTGCGAAAAACTGGATGTTGAATCCAGATTCCGCAATTGGACTGACATTATACGGCAATGGGGGTATGAACACTGAATGGCCTGGATCTGCTAACGGTGGAATGGGAACCTATTATGCGGGTGCGGCAGGTGTGAATTTGGAACAACTATTCATAAATACCAGCTATTCAAGAAAAATTAATCCGCAGCATTCATGGGGTGTTAGTTTGATCCTTGCCTACCAACGCTTTGAA
>NZ_CDLKIE010000002.1:0-3168 GCF_975902315.1 Kaarinaea lacus
CGGCTGAGCCAATATCTGATGCACTTCAGCAGCATGTCGACAAATGGGAACGCTTTTTAAACGGGACTTCGAACAAAGAAAAACTCATGTCCCGCTACTTATATGAACATTTATTCCTGGGACATTTATATTTTAGTGATGTGCCGAATTTTGAATATTTCATGCTGGTACGTTCCAAAACACCACCGGGTGAACCAATAGAAGTCATAGCCACGGTCAGGCCCTATGATAGCCCAGGGACTGGACCGTTTTATTACCGGCTCAAACATTATGATCGTACCATAGTCGAGAAAACTCACTTGCCTTATGCATTAAATGATGTACGTATGGCGCGCTACAATGAATTGTTTTTAGTGCCTGACTACGAAGTCAACCAGTTGCCATCGTATGATGCAATTCCATCTTCCAATCCCTTTAAAACATTTGCGGTAGTTCCGCCAAAAAGCCGTTACCAATTCATGTTAGATGAAGCCCACTTTTTTATCGGTGGTTTTATAAAAGGCCCTGTCTGTCGTGGTTCTATTGCGCTAAGTGTTATCGATGATCATTTCTGGGTGATGTTTCAAGATCCGGATAGAGTCCTTTTAAGTGGTGATGGTGAATTTCTGGCGCGCGTCAGTGATGATTTGAGAATGCCTTCAGAGCTGGAGGATAACGCAAAATTATGGTCGGTTTGGAAAACCTATAAAAAGGATTCCCAAAAGTATATCACTGAAAAAGTGAAATATCTGCAAAAGCATTATCCTGGTGAAACGGGTTTTAAAATTGAGCATATTTGGGATGGAGACGGGGTAAATACAAATGCTGCACTAACAGTCTATCGCCATTATGACAGTGCTACAGTTCTGAAAGGTTTCGTGGGTGAGGTGCCCAAGACCGGCTGGGTTATGGATTATCCCATCTTTGAACGCATACATTATTTACTGGTTGCCGGATTCAACGTGTATGGTACTGCAGGACATCAATTGTCGACTCGATTATATATGGATTTTTTGCGTATCGAATCCGAGTTAATGTTTCTGGCATTCCTGCCAGTTGAAAAGCGTTATGAAATCCATAAACAGTGGTACCGTGGTACCAAGGAAACAGAAAAACTGGTTAAGGCGCTGCAAGAACTTCAGGCCCAACGAGAACCGGATATCGAATATAAAACTGATGATGTTAAAACGGAGTTATTTGAGAAAGCCAGTTTACATATGGGTGATGCACAGCCAGTTGTGGATTACATTAACCTGTGTGGACAGTATCCTGCTCGCTGTGATGAGTACGGCCTGGAAGAAAAAGCCAGCAGGGTACAAAAAGAGTTACGCAAGTTAAGCGATATTGAGGGGGAGCACACCGACGCATTTCCTGATACTGCATTTCTACGCATTATTATAGATGGCAGCGTGGAAAGGGATGTGGTGTACACAATAGTCCGTAATAAATCCTATTTAAATACCACTTCGCTTACTGCGGGGGAAAAAACCAGGATTAAATCAGAAGATACTATTGATATTGTAGTGGGATTTGTTGGGGCTTACCCTAATTTCTTTTTTGAAATTAAATACGAAGAGCTGGATAAATTTATCGAACTGTATGCGGAGATAGATAGTTACGAAAAATACAATGCCCTGGTAGAAGCGTATGGCGTGCGGCGGACCAACCCCAAATTCTGGGAAACGTCGGACTGGTTTTATGAAAAGTTTAAGCATGATTATCCACGCTACGCCGGTGTGTTTGATTTGAATCGTTATCAGAATCGTTAATATAAATGGGCATTGTTTTGTGTGATGATGCGAGTTATAAAATTTCTTCCTGGGCTTACTGCCGCAGTATGTGCGTATTTGGTAGTTAAGTTTTTGTTCTTCTGGAATAACTCCTTTTCGGTAGAATTTATGGGATTTATTCTGATATTTACTATTATTTATTTCATCGTCGATGCCGCATTGCGCCAATACGGCACAAACGAATCTTGAATTCTGACTGGTCACATCCTCAGATCCCTGAATCGTGATCCACTTCGTATTAGTATAATATTTGTACAGTGACTTGTATCAATAATTTGCAAAATTAACGAATGCCTTTCGATTATTGTGCTTAATATATGTGGCAGTGCTTGTATAATCGAATGAGTCGTTTATTAGACACTGTGGTTGTACAAACATTTAGGGGAGCATTAATGAAGCGTTTTACTACTAGTTTTCTGTTAGTTTTTTTCATTTCAGGCTGTGCCAGCAACGGGGCAAATGTTGACTTTGATACAGCCTTTGATTTCAGCACTATTAAATCCTTCGCCTGGTCTGAATCCACTGATGAGGCGACTACCAAATCCATCACCGCGACACCGCTGGTTCATCAAAGGGTGCGGGAATCTATACAAGCAAATCTACAGAGCAAAGGTTTGCAAAGTGTTGATGCGACAAGTGCAGATGCGCTGGTAACCTATCATCTTTCCGTGGCGGTGACAGGGCATACCAGTAGTAGTGTATCCGTTGGAATTGGCAGATCCAGAGGAGGGGGAAGCACCCGATCATCAATCGGCATATCGGGGAGTGTTCCTGTAGGTGGGCGTACCGTGCAGGAAGGAACCATGGTGATTGCACTGATCGATGCAAAAACAAATTCAGTTATCTGGCAGGGTTCCAGTTCGCGACAGTTGTCCCGGAGTTCATCTCCTGAACGCCAACAGGCTTTGGTGAATGAAGTGGTGAATGAGATACTGGCAAACTTTCCGCCGAAGAAGAAATAGGTATCGTAGTTGTGAGACTGCTTCGTCCTTTCAGTCCAAAGTTTATACTCAAAGGGCACAAGTGCCCGTAGGGTGTAATGACAATGCAAACGGAACGACCGTGTCATTGCGAGCCTTGCGAAAGCAAGGCGTGGCAATCTCGGTTCTAAGCTAAGAATAGATTGCTTCGTCGCCGAATAATCCGGCTCCTCGCAATGACATGGGGAAACGAAATTCAACTGTCATCGCGAGTCTTGCGAAAGTGATACGCAGCAATCTCTGGTCTAATTTAAAGGTGTGGCGATGTTAAGGCAGGCGTATTTTATTTTACTGGTTTTGTTGCTTTATGCCTGCGCCGGTGACAGGGCTAACGTTGATTATGATGCCACAGCAAATTTTACTGCTTATAAAACCTATGCCTGGTCAGAAAAGACAGACGAAGCAACCACTAAATCGCA
>NZ_CDLKIE010000003.1:0-5257 GCF_975902315.1 Kaarinaea lacus
GTGCTCAACTGTCCAACAATAAAGGCAAACAGTATTGGATATTCCAGCATGTCATACAGCCCAACGAATGAAGCTCGTATTATATACTCAGGACCAAATCTACGAACTTATTTTTTAGCAAAATCATAGACGATACCTTGCGGCGAAATTAATATGGAAGGAAAATGTAAGAAATGTTTATTCGATGTAACACCTCCCTGTGCTACATCGCATTGTCGATAATCTGGAATTTAACTGCACAGACTAGTGATTATGCATATGTTCATGATGATGCTCCTGTTGTGCGGATCTCCCACCCTTTTTAACAATTGCTTCAACTTTTATTGTTGCTCCTTTATTAAACTTTAATGTTAACTCAACACTATCGCCGGCCTTTAATGGTTTAACAGGATTAATCAACATTAGATGTAGTCCACCAGGCTCAAAGTTTACGGTTTGCCCCACTGGGATCTCAATGCTGTCTTGTGGAACCATTTTTGCCATACCACCTTCCATTACCGTACGATGTAACTCAACGCGCTCAAACTGTGGGCTGTTTGCGCCAACAAGGGATTTTGATTGCGCGCCATGATTCATAATTGAAAAATAACCCGCTAACATTTTTGCGTTTGGCGGAGCTTCCCTCACCCATGCATCATGAATCATTACATCACCATCTGAGGCAAATACTGTCATTGCAGGATTCAACACAACCAGCAGTACCGCTGTAAAAATATACTTCATTTGTATCTCCTAAAAGTTTTGAATTGAATTTAAGTATTACGAATCAAATTAATAATATTTACGACACGCTCAACATCGTGCGGAGGATAAATATGCGCCACCATTTGTGAATCTGGATTTATAACAATAAAAGAAGAATAGTGATTGACCAGATAATCCGGATAGTTGCTCAATTGACTGGTGTCGCGTATAGGTATACCTGTCTTGCTATCCTCAAATTCGTAAATTGCCCCAACACGTTCTGCAAGCTTGTCCAGCTCCGTTTTATTACCGGTAACACCCAGGAACAGCGGACTAAAATATTCCAGAAAGCTTTTTAGCTCGGTCGGTTTATCGCGCAATGGGTCTACTGAAACAAATATCACGTTAATATTCGCAACACCATTCTCTTCTAACTTGTTATAAATATTTGCCATATCATGCATAGCTGTGGGACAAATATCAGGACAATGGGTATAACCGAAAAACAGGATACTCCAACGGTCTTTTAACTGGTCGATACCAAACTCATTAGCAAATTGATCCCGCAGAAGAAACGGTTTTAATGATACGGGCTGTGAAAAATACCTGACACCGGGAATATCAAGATCTGGGCGTGCCAGATAGTGGTAAGTCGCAACGACTGCGAAAATCACAACAACAAGTGATGCCAAAATCAGTTTCTTATTATTTTTCATTTTATAGTTACGATACGGGTTATTGATTTCTTTTGACAGCTACAAGCTGGATTACGCTATGCCCTCTTCCCTGTTTTCCCTGTTCGCCCTGTTTACCTACCCGATGAGTACTAATGTTAAATACCATGTGTTAAATACCATGGTATTTACAAAGGCATGTACAATGACATGCATAAAGGCAATTACAGTGCCATTTACAGAATTACTGTTAATACAAACACATGGAGCACTGATACGTTTCAGGTAAATCTGAATTGTGTCATTTGACGCAATTTACTGTGTTATTTGCCATTCTTAATAGAGCGAAACTGGCCGCGGGAAACAGCTTCTTCGTAGACATGAATTCTTTCCAGATATTTGTGTGATCTTTTAAAGGACGTCTGCTAGCACTATCACATATCGCTGCAAAAAACGTAAAAACGATTTATATGTTCATCTGTCAGATAGCGTTACGAAATTTGCCTTCCCCTGCCCTAAACACCCTCATTATTTAAATCACATAAAGTCTGCAAGTGTTTAGTCAACTGCTACGACTTCCTTCCCGAAAGAAAGCACAGCCACCAGGAAGCACGCAAAATAAATACCACAACAACTAAGTAGCAACTTAATTCCAGGGCTGCCACTTAATCTTTTCGTAATTATCGGAATTGTTATAGGCAATAGAGATAACAGTCTTAATGAAACAGGAAAACAATTATCAATATGTAAAATAATAGTAACAAGCTTTAAAAAGCTTGAAATATTCTCAGTACAATGCCTAAATAGAAGATGTTGTTTATGGAAGCAAACAACACAAGGGGTTAGTTAAGCACTTAGATCGGGGCGGTTAATTCACATCATTGTCATACTGTTTTCACACAGTACAGTCGCAATTCGCTAGGAAAGCACAAATATTATCCCACCCTGAACATGCCAGGTATATGGCGCGAGCCAGTCATATCTGCGCGTGCTGAAGTTATTGTGCTTTGAGGCATTTCAATTAAACCAATCAAAAGGCAGAACCATGAAACAATTGCTGACAAACATGCAGTACATTATATGTACCGTTAGTACCGGGCTATTTGGTATTAGCCTGCTAACAATGAGTGTGTACGCAAACGCGGCCACTGAACAATCTTATACGCTATTTGAATCAGGCCAGGTACGGCCGCTGGCTTTATCAACTACCAAAGATCGCTTATACGCGATAAACACACCCGACAATGCACTGGAAATATTTGATGTGACTGATGATGGTCTCAACCACGTCACAACAATACCTGTAGGTCTCGAACCTGTGGCTGTTGCACTGTCCAATCAAAATGAAGCGTGGGTAGTAAATCATTTATCTGACAGTGTGAGTATTGTCGATTTAACGCCAGGGCATGAGCGCGTGGTGCGAACATTACTCGTTGGTGACGAGCCACGTGACATAGTTTTTGCGGGCAAAGACGGTGAACGCGCCTTCATAACAACAGCACATCGCGGCCAAAACGTACCTTACGACCCCCAACTGACTACACCCGGTGTTGGTCGTGCGGATGTATGGGTATTTGACGGTGATAACCTGGGTGATACGCTGGAAGGATCACCCGTCAATATAATCACCCTGTTTACGGATACTCCACGCGCATTAGCAGTATCGGCCGATGGCAAAACCGTTTATGCCGCGGGTTTTAAAACCGGCACACAAACCACAACTGTTTGGCACGCTAAAATCCTGGAAAATGGTGGTACCCCTCCTCCTCAAACCAACGTAACCGGTGAAGATACCCCATCATCCGGCTTAATTGTGAAATGGAATGGAGAACACTGGGTGGACGAAATTAACCGTGTTTGGGATGAATACGTTAAGTTTTCACTACCGGACACAGATGTATTTGCGATTAACGCCATATCCAATCCTCCAGTAGTGACAAGCAGTAATTCAAGTGAATTTAGCGGTGTAGGCTCTGTTTTGTTTAACATGATCACTAATCCTGTTAACCAGAAAGTTTACGTTAGTAATCTTGAATCACACAATGAACAACGGTTTGAAGGTCACGGCTTATATGTCGAGCAATTTGGTGGAAAAACAGTACGTGGCCAGTTCATCAAGAATCGAATATCGATTCTTGATGACAAAGGCAAAGTAACCCATCGCCACTTAAATAAACACATTGACTATACTCATTGTTGCGAACCATTACCTAATGAAGAAAATGCCTTAAGCCTGGCAACACCCATGGGCATGGCAATCACCAGTGACGGCAAAACATTATATGTAGCTGCCTTTGGTTCAAGTAAAGTGGGCATCTATGACACCGAAAAACTTGAAAACGATTCTTTTTCACCTTCGCATGAAAACCAGATAGCTGTTTCCGGTGGTGGACCAAGCGGATTAATTCTGGATGAGTCCCGTAAAAAACTGTATGTAATGACGCGATTCGATAATTCGGTATCGGTCATTGATACAACGTCCAAATCAGAAATAGCGCATGTGGCAATGTACAATCCTGAACCTGAAAGTGTCGTAAAAGGTCGTCCGTTCCTATACGACGCCAGCTACACTTCCAGTCGTGGTGACTCTTCATGTGCCGGCTGTCATATCTTCGGTGATATGGACCAACTGGCGTGGGATCTCGGCGATCCTGACCTGGAAAGCGAACCCATGTTTGGCTTTTTCCGCAATACAGCGGAATTGTTAGGATCTTCGGTGAAACATGAGTTTGCCCCTCTCAAGGGCCCCATGACTACGCAAAGTCTTCGCGGTATGGCCAACCACGGCCCCATGCACTGGCGCGGCGACCGCACGGGTGCAGATCCAAAATTACAGAAAAACTTTCAACCCGACGGTGGTCAATTTAACGAAGAAATTGCTTTCAAAGCTTTTAACGGTGCCTTTGTAGGTTTAATTGGGCGAGACCAGCCTCTGTCCAAAAAAGAAATGGACTTATTTACACAATTTACCCTGCAACTCATGTATCCCCCGAATCCAATTCGTAATTTAGATAACTCGTTAACGCCTCTGCAGCAAGTTGGGTTTGACTTTTTTACTGGCGGCAAAGCGGATACATTTTTTGGTTGTTCTGAATGCCATGTATTAGACAGAAATGCAAATGCTGAACATGGTGTAGCGAAACCTGGTTTCTTTGGTACAGATGGATTCTACAACGTGACCCGCTTATCGACTCAGGCGTTAAAGGTTCCACACCTGCGTAACATGTACCAGAAAATTGGTATGTTTGGTTTTCCAAAGATTCCGCAAGCGTTGGATGATTTAAATGGCCTGAATGACCACACGGGTGACCAGATCCGTGGTTTCGGTTTCCACCATGACGGCAGCCGAGGTACGCTGTTCCTGCAACAGAGTGTACGAGGATTCATTTTCCGCGAACCTGGCACAAGAGGACCTGCTGACCCAGGTAATCCGAACGGTTATCCCGTAGATCGTACTATTGCGGATCCCATGCGCAGAGGAACTGAGGCGTATTTACTTGCCTTCGATTCCAACCTGTTTCCGATTGTTGGTCAACAGGTCACCCTGACAACTTCAAATGAGGCAGTCGTTTCAGACCGGATCGCTCTGCTTATGCAAACGGCTGATGCAGGCCAATGTGACCTGGTCGCCAAGCAAAGTAGCAACAGGGGTTACCTGTATATGGGATCAGGCAAATTTAAGAGTAATATTTCCTCTGCATCACTTTTAAGCGATGCGGTATTGCGCGATTTAGCCAAGGAGCCTAATGGTGAAACCACTTACACCTGCGTTCCACCAGGCACCGGTCATCGTATCGCGCTGGATCGCGATGAAGACGGTGTGCTGGATCGGGATGAATAAATCTCAGATATAATAATAATTACTAGTTATTTAAATCAGACGCAACCGGTGGTAGTTA
>NZ_CDLKIE010000004.1:0-3332 GCF_975902315.1 Kaarinaea lacus
ATCGCAGTGTCAATTTCCGCGGGTAGAATGTTTTCCCATGCAACAAGGTTACTATTGGGTAATTGCCGATAAAGAGCATCGTAATTAATCATTTAATAGCAACAATAGAAATGAAATTAAAACACTGGAACCACAGGTAGATCTTCTGAAAGCCGGCATGCTGTAGTCGCTCCCGATGTGTTGCTGAAGTATCGGGAATCAGCACGTTTTCCAACGCACTGCGTTTCTGACTGATTTCAAGTTCACTATAACCATGCAGTTTTTTAAATTCGTGGTGCATATCAATCTGAAACTCGTTTTCTGAATTATCTGGAAAAGCAATTTTTTCTGATAACACAAAAATTGAACCCGGTAACAGACCATCATAGATGGTTTGTATTATCCTGTTTCTTTCTTCAAGAGGAATAAACTGAAGCGTAAAATTTAAAACCACGACAGAAGCGTTTTCTATGCAGGCATCACGAATATCTTCCTGCCTGACAATAACGGAATCAATATTCTCATCTTTGTCTATTATTCGTTTTAGATGGTTTGTCATGGCTTCCGAATTATCAATGGCTATTATTTTACAACCACGCCCCTTAATATTTTTTTCCATCTCCAGGGTAACCGCACCTAATGATGCTCCCAGGTCATAACATTGGCTGCCAGGTTTAGCATAACGTTCTGCCAATACGCCGATCATTGCAATGACGGCATCGTAACCAGGTACTGAACGATGAATCATATCGTCGAATACATCAGCGACCTTGTCATCAAATACGAATTTGTCTATTTCGGTTTTAAAATTTGCGTAGAGAGAATCACGCTTGTCTTGATCAGATTTTTTTTGCTCGGACATGGTAGTGAAAAAATTATTGTATTAATCAACATTGGGATTTGCTAAAGACATATGCAGCAATACTTTCTCTTCATTGTCTGGGTCGGTGCGCAGCTCTTTCGAATATTCACTAAATCCATTTTGTTGATACAGGGCGATAGCCCGTTTATTATCGGCAAATACTGATAATCTCACTTCGGTAAACTGGTATTTTTCAAATGCCGCCTTGATCATATATTGTAACACAAGCTTTCCCAGGCCCTGTCCCCGGTAATCAGGATGAATAAATACGTTGCCGATAAACGCGTAATGATCCTGCATACGATCATAAAGATTGGCAAACCCTATTAGTTTATCCTCGTCACAAACAACGGTAAACTCAAAACGCTCACTATATAGATGTTGTACCTGCGTCGCTGTAAAGGGATATTGGCCCTTTGGATAAACCAGGAATAGTTCGTATTGGTCAGGAATAATTCGAGCAATAGAGGTAAAATCGTCGGGTGTAGCTGCTCTAATTTCTATCACTGTGCGAGCTTTCCATGCTGGGGGTTGCTAGATAAGGTTCAATCGTCTCACTTTTGCTTCGGCGCCCAGTATCCAGCGCTTAATACGATTGGAATCACCATATTTACTCAGCTTACCCCAGGAATTGAGCAACACAACAATCAAGGGACGATTACCCAGGGTAATTTTCATAACCAGGCAATTACCGGCATCAGAAGTAAAACCGGTTTTGCTCAAGCTGATATCCCAATCAGCTTTACGGATCAGGCGGTTGGTATTGGAAAAGCGAATCGTTTTTCCCGTATAGTCATCAATAACGACATCCTTGACAATAGTAGTATAATTTCTGATCAAACTATATTGGCTCGCCACACGAACTAACTTGACCAGTTCTTCTGCTGTCGATGTGTTCTCATTACGTAATCCCGCGGAATCGGCAAAATGGGTATTTTCCAGACCTAAAAATCGAGCCTTATCGTTCATGGCCTGAACAAATGATTCGACACCACCAGGATAGGTGCGAGCCAGCGCAAATGCCGCCCGATTCTCCGACGCCACTAATGCCATGATTAACAAATCGCGACGCGACAGGGTTGTACCCACCGGTAACCTTGTTTTTGAATAACGGATGGTATCGCGATCCACTCGCCTGACTGTGATCAATTCATCCATCGGGAGATTTCCATCAATCACTACCATAGCCGTCATCAATTTTGTAATTGATGCAATTGGCATTTTTCGAGTAGCGCTGCGCTTTACTATAATTTCATCATCCCGCTCGTCGTACACCATTGCAACATGGGATCTTAAAAACAGATCATTGGGATTCCCGACCCGCTTGATGAGCTCGGCAGGAATATAGTCTTGCCGCTCTTCAGGCAGACTCCGATAAGATGGGCCGATGGCAGGTGCGGCTAACAATGGCAGACTTGTAATTATTGTTAGTAATAGTGCATTGAGCATCGTTGATGCCGGTAGCACTGCTACCACTAGAGAAAACTTTCGCAATATGCGCTGCTTTAGCAGGTAAACCAATATATTTTTGCCAGCTCTGGTTATCATTTTAAAAAAAGGATATTAAGTTATACCGATATTGAATAATAGTCAATCGAAAGACAGTCATAAACGACGCGGCACATTATAACAACATAGTGCCCTGCGTGTGTACCACATTACTATGACGGCTGCAGGTAACACCTTACATACCTATCGTTTCCGCAAGCTCAAAATTTAGAAGTATGAAAGCTGATTGTTTCACACTAGCATATCTTTCCTGGAGGTGATGCTGCTGGTTAGAGGGCTGCTTTCCTTTTTCAATAACTACAAAATAACGCAAATTTTATTTTGCTTTTTTTCGCGCGCAACAGCAACTGCTTCGCCTCCTCACCAGGAAGCAAAGCAGCATACATTAAACGTTACTACATCTTTGTCAGTTGCCTTTCTGTGTCACCTAATGACGTTATATGATCCCTTTATACAAAAAATAATGGCAAACAATTCCTAATCAAACAGTTG
Source organism: Kaarinaea lacus (assembly GCF_975902315.1). Lineage (NCBI taxonomy): Bacteria > Bacillati > Cyanobacteriota > Cyanophyceae > Nostocales > Nodulariaceae > Kaarinaea > Kaarinaea lacus. The sequence goes on from NZ_CDLKIE010000004.1 coordinate 2,843, forward strand.
CAGTACACAATTCACAGTTTATTTTATTAGCTTCCGTGTCAATAGCTAACGCTTCATGTGAGAAGTGTGACGCAGTTGCACATAAACTGACAATATTGGTAACTGTTTCTCATAATTTTGTGATGGCTACGGACTTGTGTCACATATTTTTCGGACTTGCGTCACAAAATTAAAGCTGTTGTCGTTTCAGTATTTTTATAGTTCTTTAAATTGCATTGCAAATCACGACCTTGCATAAAAGCGTGCATATCTGGCATACAACTTGTGATGTCGTTCTCATAAACACAATCAACAACAGCATCACGTTGAGGGAATTATTATGAGAACGTTGCAGTTACACAATTCAATTTCTTTTAAACAAATAATGTTTCTATGGCTGGCACTTTGTTTGTTACCAGGGGTATCACAGGCTACCGGGAAATATCTGGGCAGCCACTATGGAAAACATGATAGTAAGCGCTACAGCAAGAATTATAGTGATCGCCATCAC
>NZ_CDLKIE010000005.1:0-3269 GCF_975902315.1 Kaarinaea lacus
CCCAGCGCAGAGCAGTTATGTAGCTACATGGAGTCCCCTGAATCCAGAACGCATGGTGATATTCGACGTCATTTGATGTCATGCAACGAGTGTCGCTTACGGATCGACAAATTAAGCCAGCTGGAAATGGATATTAAGCATTATGCGCCGCGCTTTGCGGCCAACTTCGATTTCGCTGACGATACCGAGCAGCGGGTGGAGCAGTTTATCGAGGACCAGTATAGCGGCAAACAGGATCCGAACATGGAAGCGCAAATCAAATCTGATCCAGATTCTCTAAAATCTGCCCTGCACTATGCCGTACACAGCGCAGCGATGAGTAAAAACCTGGAAACCATGAACAGCACGCCGGTACTTGCTACAGCAAATTCGGCGACAACATCCGCAATCACCGCTAACCAGGGTGGCTTTCATCAGTTACTGAACCGAATCACGCAGAGCCTGCAATGGCCCATGCCTGCCTGGACACTGGCACCGGCGTCCTTTGCCATTGCTGCTCTCATTAGTTTTGTACTGATCTCAAATCCTGCACATCAGCAACAAACCGTGCAAATCGCAACATACCAGGATAATGCGATGATCACGTTTGAACGCGCGGGACTGCCGCCAGGTTCTATCGGCTTTTTTCATGATGCTCAATCCAGCAACAAACCGTTTACTGGTATCAAGATTGCACTCAATAGAGAGGTAGAAGCAAAGGGAGAACCGGGTAAGAATGCTAATATTCTAAGCAGCCAACTGGTGTTCCAGTGGCCTGCCATTGAAAAGGCAGTGGATTATCAGATTAGCATTTACTATTTCCAGAACAATGAAAAGCAGCTCCTGGCGCAACAAACTTCCAAGGAATCTCAATTGAGTTTCGCCAACCTGGCGTTAACAAATGGCCAGCACTACGAATGGCAATTGTCGGGTCACACGGAAAATGGACTAAAGTTTAGCACCACGGGAGATTTCGTTTATCTTGAAGGTCAGAACAAATAACTAATGATTGGTGTTTCACTATGAAGTTATCAGCTACTTTATCACGCACATCGGTTAACACTCGATACATTGCACTTGTTACACTGCTTCTTGCACTACTGGTTTCACACAGTGTGCCGGCCGGAATAAGCATACGTGCGATTGAAAAATCCGCGCCCGTGCCTTCGACAACGTCGAACTATCGTGCCCTGATCATTGGCAACAACGACTACAAGGATCCTGACAATCGTTGGCCTCCTCTGAAAACGGCGGTCACCGATGCAAAAGCCGTAGCGAATCTTCTGGAGTCACACTATAACTTCCAGGATGTCACGGTTCTGGAAAACGCCTCACGCAGCGAAATACTCCATGCTATTAACGGCCTTACCAGGCGGGTTAACAATAATGACAGCGTGCTGCTTTACTACGCCGGACATGGTTATCTTGATAGGGAGACAAACAAAGGCTACTGGATTCCTGTTGATGCCAAAGGTAACGACCACACCACATATTTACGTAACTCCACAATTCGCGATGAACTCAATACCATTGCCAGCCGCGCCAAACATACTTTATTGATATCCGACTCCTGTTTCAGCGGCTCCCTGCTGCGCGGCGTCACCCGTGGCCCGGTACCCAGTGTCGACCAGGATCGTTACTACCAGAACGTCGCCGCCAAAAAAAGCGTACAAATAATTGCTGCCGGCGGTGTCGAGTTTGTGGATGACAATTATGCCGATTCCGGCCATTCACCCTTTACTTATTTCCTTCTGAACGAACTCAGCAACAACAACAAACCGGTGATCACCGCCAGCGAAATCTCCTCCAATGTTGAACAGGCCGTTGCCAACAACTCTTCCCAAAATCCGGAAAGCGGCGTATTGCAAGGTGCCGGTGATGAGCTGGGTGAATTTATTTTTCTAAAACTGGACATTGCGGTGGAAGTTAAAGGTATACCCAAAGATAAAGTAAAGGTGGATGTTCATGTCACGCCATCGACAGAGGATGCCCAGCAGGAGATGCCAGCGACGACTCAAAATAAATCACAAGCTGCGCCACCTAAAAAACGGGAAATCATACCACTACCGACACTTTAGCTATCAATAGAGCGTAATAATAAACAACAGTGATTAACGACCAATGAGAGTTTGATTTATGAACAAAAATAGCCTGATTACCATTACCCTGTTAACTGCGGCTTTGATGATTTCTTCGCAGAGCTATGCCGAAGAATCACCACTGGATGTCACTTTTGGTGTGAATTTACAACCCACCAAGTGGGAAGGCGACAACAAAACGACTGGCACGTCGTTCGATTCAGATGCCACTCAATTACAACTTAATGCAAGAATTCGTAAAGGGGGCTTTTACACCGGACTAAGTTTTCAAGGCGCAAAGTTTGATTTTGATGGTACCGCGCCGGAAAAAGTGTATAACAATTTTCGCCTGCCCAGCAGTAATACAACCGTTGAGCGTGGTGAATTCGACCTGGTGTTTGGCTATTATTTCTGGAAACATATTTCCTTTTTTGCTGACTTCAAACGCACTACAAACAAATGGACAGACGATGGCTATGCAACCCGTTACAACGGACTCGGCCTGGGCATAACTGGCTGGGCGCCTGTTTCTGAGAAATGGGTATTTTATGGATCCTTAGGATTTGTGGGATTGAGTATCGAGAACAGTAATGGAAGCATTGGCGACGGTGACAGCGGTACACTCAATCTCGGGTTTTCGTATCGAGCCACTAATCATAGCCAATTAACCATAGGACTAAAATCTCAACAACACACTTACAATTTTGACGAGGGATCAGAACAAAAACACAGTCTCGTTGGTTTGCTGCTAGGTTACAGCTACACGTTATAGCACCAACACAAACTGGCCAATTGATTTACCTGTTTTCTTAACCACCACGGTTTTGCTTCCCGCACTTAAAACCAACCAGTAAAGTTTTACTTTTTGGAAAAATACTTTCACCTGGTACTAAGCTAACAATTTTAAAAACTGCATAAATATTCAGCAACTCACATCCTTTTTTAATTTCGTCTAACAGTCTGTCTTTTACAGACTTATCAACGTTGTGAATAAGTCTGTAAAAGACACAGTGTTGATAAGTAAAGTGGCTTGCCTGGTTAATTCATCAAATTTTCTGTTAAATAGTCGAATTCGAGGGTAAGGAATTTTGAAAAACCTCACATTATTATTTGTAAGATTTATCAAAAGCACTGTGTGGTAAGAATATGAATTTATGTCATAATTTCATAGTGCAGTGACTGCAGGTTGATTGTTAGCACCGCGGTTTAGTA
>NZ_CDLKIE010000006.1:0-3508 GCF_975902315.1 Kaarinaea lacus
CATTAATGCATCCCAGGCAATTCCTTTTTTATCCTGTATCAATTGATATCGTTCTGATTTTGCCATGTATACTACCTGTACTAACTAAACTGCTAAAAATCAAATTAACCTGCTGTATTCGCGGAATTTTTTTCTTCTGCATTCTTTGCCGATTCCAGACCAGACTCGCTGCGCAACAAACCCGCAATAATCATATCCAGCTCGTTATATAACATGCGCCCTGGCTGCTTAAATCGCACAATATTTGATCCATCGATAACGTAAGTCCACGGATCCCCAATTACGCCAAATGCCTTAAATGCTTCAGGATTTTGATATTGATCCATATGCAGAAAAATGACGTCTTTTTCGTACTTGGCGAGTAAGGCCTTAAGCATCTGCAACTGCTTATCACACACAGTGCAATGCCCCGGTGTCGCGAATTCCAGAATAATAGGTTTTTCTGAATTCAGCGCCTGGTCAAGGGACACCTGGTACATGCGCTCATCGGGATAGCGATATGTCGTGATGCGGCTAAAATCACCGTTGACATCCTGAAGCGTTTTTGTGCGCAAACTAGGCGCGCTCATGCCGACTTTTAAACTACTGTCATCTATTGAACATCCAATAAGCACAATGCCCAAAAATAAGTTGATTGAAATAAGAAACCAGCGACTACTAACCATGAATGTTTCTCCAGCCAAGACAAGTCCGAAACAAATTATACGCCCAAACAAAATTTGCCAGAAGCACCATCGTTCCAAACATTCCCATAGTTGCTAATAAGGGTTTGACGGTACTTTCAATTTGATCCGGTGTTGAATTCACACTGGCTAGACCACCTAACACACCAGCGACAGTAAAAAACACCACCATTCCTATCAGGCCAAAATTATGAATCCAAAAATGTACTTTTACTAACTTAATACTATATATGGGGCGCTTAACTAATCGTGGCACAATATAATAAACCGCTGCGAATATGGCCATCTCCACCCAACCCAGCAAATTAATATGGGTATGTGCCCTGACTATTAAGTTTCCGTGCATACGATGATCGACGAAATATCGAAAATCGGCGATTCCTCCCATTAATGCACCCCATGAAAATCCGATAATACTGTAAATGATACATGCGTAAATAAACCACAGGGTGTATTTAGTGTATTCAGTATCCTGCGCCCAAGGCTCTGTAACTGCATTTGACACGTTTTTTATCCCTCACTCACTAATATCTTTATTTTTTTCACGAACATCGCTGTATTTTTCTTCCCATTCCTTAGGCGCCCAGGTTTTCACCATATTATCTATAAATTCAGAACGGCCATCTGGAGGCACTGGTGCGGACGCTGACCCCTGCTCCGCCTTTAACTCCGAAATAAACCTGGCCATGGCTTGTAGTTGATCATCTGGTAAACGTGCAACATAGGCCGCTTCCTTAGGCGATGGACCATGATCAAGCGTAGCGGATCCATAAGTTTGTTCCGGATTTTTCAGAAAATCGTACAGCCATTCATAAGTTCGTAGCGATCCAACGCCATCAAGCGACAAGCCCATATTGGTACCATTACGTAAGGCGCGATGGCAGGAGGTGCAACGCGACTCACGAAACAGGGCGGAGCCAATAGAACCCTGCTCACTGAAATCATAACTGGTTTTAGTTTCAAACATTGGCGTATCGGAGGACAGCCGAACAGACTCCAAAATGATGTACGCAATTATTGCCAACACCACAAACACGCCGACTATGCCAAACAGAACCTTCTCGCCTGTCTTAAATACTTGTTTTTTACCACTCATTAATACAATCCACTCGCTACGTAACAGATACTTTCACAACCATAAACCGTAGGTGTGAAAAAAAAATTGTGAATAACACTTGTTAGACTGACAAATGACGAAAAATTCTCAGGGGAATAGAGCTGTTGTTGTTCTAATTATTAACCCGGTTTAATTCACCAACAATTTACTACGCAATTTTTACAATCCTGCAAATAGCCATCCTCACAACTATAATACTAGATTTAAAAGACAAAAAAGGGCGGATCGATCCGCCCTTTTTATTTTTTTCCCTTAGGCAATTTGCGGCCTTTCTAGGATTAACTCTATGAAAACAGTAACACAGCTACTGCACATCTCACAGAAAACATCCTTATTTTTGTTCTGGAACCCGGAAATTACCAATCGTGGTTTGTTCCGCAGATGTCAAAAATGTCGCTACGTTGTAAATATCTTCATCTGACATGGCCCTGGCCACCTTACGCATTTGAGCCATCGGATCATTAGCGCGAGATCCATCACGCCATTTTTTCAGCTGAGATACAAGGTACACATATTTTTGATTAGATAAGCGAGGATATACTGGAAACGCGCCTCGCCCGTTAAACCCATGGCATGAGTGACATGCAGGTATACCGCGCTCTGGAGCTCCATATTGCGCAAGCGATTTACCCAGGTAACGAACCCCAACAGGCGTTGTACCTAGTTCCTGAACTGCCTTCATATCTGATCCTTCCAGAGGACCACCCAAACTGGCTGCATATGCAGCAACATCTTTACGATCTTGTGCAGTTAAGCCTTTTGCGTTGTTATTCATGATAAACATGGTGGTATCCATGCGTTTATCATTTGCGAAATCTTCCAACTGCTTGATCAGGAATGCTACACCCTGGCCAGCCAGGCGAGGAGTACCCATAGCGTCATCCCCCAAACCTTCGTTGCCGTGGCAACTGGTGCACGCTGGTACATCACCCTTACCGGCGGTAAAAATAGTCTTACCGTTTTCTAAATTTCCAAAATCACTAAATGAAACGCTCTCACTTGCAAAGCTGCCAGACACTGACACCGTCGCTGCTACTGCGAGAATCGCTGTTATTTTTGTTGAACGTCGCATAGGAAACACCCTCCCAATTAAAAATTCTGCAAGCTTTGGTGCTAATCGTTGTTAATGTTTACAACCACAGCTCCACTTTTATTTATTACGCCTACCGTCTTTATTAACAATTAGCATTCGAGCAATACTCAACCCTAACTCTGCTCTTGACTGGTTTTAAGTAACGAAAGGCTTAGGAAAATTAATTTATCTATACTTAAAACTGTATATAGTTTATTGCTTTATTATTAAGATAAATCAGTATTTATGAATTTTTCTTTAACATATAAGCAGCAACACCAAATGCCACGATGGTTACAACTGCGTAGGTAATAAATATTTCTGCGGTAGATAACATGGAAACCCCTCCTCATCCTAACCCGTTTTTAATTATAAATTGGGCGTTTTTATAACATGACCTTAGACATGTGACAACTGCGGATGCCACTATATCATTCATGTTATTGAACGCCAAGAAGTTGCTTATTGAGTTTTTCCAACCTGCAAAGCCGCTATTATCGAAATTTTATTTGCACTGGCACCCAGAGTCGTTGGCATTCAATAAGTTAATCACGTCCCTATAAATTCTCGGCGTATGGTTACACATCTTTTTATCCATGTAAACCCGCGGGATAATTTGACCTGACACAGCACTAC
>NZ_CDLKIE010000007.1:0-2715 GCF_975902315.1 Kaarinaea lacus
CGGCGACGACGGCGCGCCGGGAAGAGTGTGGTGTTTCCACCAAACGCGTATCTGGACTCTATGGGTACGGGGTGGGAATGCGAGTGGGGCTATAAAAAAATTGATGACAGCTGTATCGTTGTAAAGGTGCCACCCAATGCATACCTTTCAGATACATCTTACCGAAATGAATGGAAATGTAATCGGGGCTACCGTGAAGATAAAAACACTTGCGTAAAAGTAATTGTTCCCTTAAACGCATACTATGTTGACTCGAGTTATGGTCCAGGATGGGAATGCAATATAGGCTTTAAAGAACAAGACAATAAGTGTATCGCCATTGTGGTACCTGAAAATGCATATTCAACCGGTGATTCTTACGGAAAAGGCTGGAAATGTCACAGAGGTTTTCGTGATCTAGATGGAGCCTGCAAGGAAGTATCAGTACCTAAGCATGCTTATCTGGTATCTAATGGTTACGATTGGGAATGCAACCGGGGATATCGACCAACCAAGGAAGCCTGTCTGCCGGTGGAAGTCCCTGATAACGGCTATCTAACATCTTCCGGGCACGATTGGGATTGCAACCGTGGTTTTAAAAAATCAGGCTTGTCCTGTGTCGCGTTCGATATACCCACCAATGCCCATATAGACTATTCAGGAAACCACTGGGAATGTGATCGAGGCCATCGTAAATACAACGAAGGTTGTGTGGCGAGGTAAACGAAAGAAATAGCGCACTGGCATGATAAATCAAAGGTTGAATTCATATTTTAAACCTGAGCTTTACAGACTGCCAAAGGATATAGATCAAATAGTTATTACCCAAACGGATAGACAGGAGGAACAATGATGGAGCATCGCCATCGAAGACGCCGCCGCACATTCGCATTGGTTGAAATACAAGACTATGACAAACAAATTAATATCGGGCTTGTTTACAACATTACTAGTCATGGTGCATTTGTATTATGCACTGCCGCACCGGATGTGAGTAGACTTGTTGAAATTTATATATCGGCACCTGCAGAGGATAGTTTATTAACACCTATTTCAGGGATAGTCATTCATCGCAATAATAATGGCTTTGGATTGATGTTTTGTGAGCAGAATAGTCCGACCCGATTACTTGTAAACGAACTTTCAGGTAGTTATGCAGAAGCGGCGCCCCATTAACGGTTATAGTCCACTGGTTAATCACGACGGAAACATGAAATTACAGCCTGAAACGCCTTGCAGTAAAAATAACGGAGATCTACATGAATAATAGTGAAAACAACCGTAAGAATGATAGTTTATTTTACGACAAGCCACACAACAAAAGTATCAACGCATTTATTATAGAAATTTTGGCTGCCGAGCAGCGAATATTGTTAAAACAACATAAGACAACAGAACGGAAAGCTGCGATTAATCTTTACAAAGAAAGCATACTAATTCGAGAGTTATTTACCCGTATAACACGACATTTTGATTTGGCGCCCTATCTCTCAAAAGAACAATACGAAGTTGCCAAACGCGTATGGAATAGAGCGTTTAATACTTCACTCTCAGCAACGCAGAATATCCAAAATCAATCAGTTTGCAAACGGATTGATTCGAATATGGAACACGCAATTATGAATATTAAAATGCCATGCTAATACTGTGAAACAGGATTAATTCCGCATTAATATTTCGTTATAACGTGTATGTTTTCACTATGTAGCTACAAAGTTGTATTGACCTTTACGTAACTTGCGTAACGAATGTAATAAACTGCACATGAAGCGAAAAAATCTAACAATTTTAATTGCAGATGATTCAGAAGAAGATCAGATGTTACTGAATCGGGCGATTAAAGTATGTGCGATATCGGGAGTATCCACGCAAACAATGAGCAGCGGAAATGAAGCGATAGCATACCTGCTTGGCATCGAACCATATAATAATCGTGATCAGTTTCCCTACCCAACTTTTTTGCTAACCGATTTAAAAATGCCTGATGGAGATGGCTTTAAAGTTCTCGAGTATTTAAAAACTAATCCGCAATCGGCGATTGTTCCAACTGTTATACTTTCGTCATCTGCGGATTCAGACGACGTCAAGAGAGCCTATTCACTAGGCGCAAGTGCGTACCTTGTTAAGCCGGTAGACAGTTTCGCACTCGCTGCGATGATTAAAAACCTAATAGCATTTTGGATGAATTGTGAGGTACCAGAGGTAGATCAAGCGGGCGCCCAACTAAAAACAGAATGCCTGGGAAAATTGGGCGAACGATTCATAGCGGATGATTGATTATCGTACATCGCAGTGAGATTGGGTTTGGATTGATGATTGATCACGCTACCTTACGTTGAATCCATTCATCTGGCATAAGTCCCTTCATTAATTAATGCATTCATGCGATCGCAAACGATTACAAATGTGATCGTTATGGCCGCGGAGAAAGTCATAGGAACTAAAAATGTGGCTTGGCTGAAAGATCTTCAACGGTTTTTAAATTTATTGAAATGCGTTGAATTACCAACAGTTATTTTCCGCTTATAAATTTCATAGCCACTTTAAAACACGGACATGCACGCACAATCACATCTCTTCGCGAACGGAGTGTCCCAAATTTGTCCCCGGGTAATTTTAGAAAGAATAATAGTAGGTAAGATACGTTAGATAAGCTCTTGAAATACTGGAAAAATATGGCGGAGAGGCAGGGATTCGAACCCTGGGAACCGCGAGGTTCAACGGTTTTCAAGCCGC
>NZ_CDLKIE010000008.1:0-2600 GCF_975902315.1 Kaarinaea lacus
AAGCAGTTAAGGTGCTGGACAAACTACAGGCTGATTTTGGTTTGAACGTGGAACTGGAGCATGGCCTGGTAGGCGGGGCCGCCTATGATGAACATGGAACACCTTTACCCGAGTCAACATTAAATCTCGCTAAACATGCAGATGCAGTATTGCTGGGGGCCGTGGGTGCACCCAGGTATGAGGCTCTGGATATCGCGGTGCGACCGGAAAAAGGGCTGTTAGGATTGCGGGCCGAGCTGGCGTTATTCTCCAATTTGCGACCTGCAATTTTGTATCCTCAATTAGTACATGCATCCACGTTGAAGCCGGAAGTAGTGTCAGGGCTGGATATTATGATTGTGCGTGAATTAACTGGCGGCATTTACTTTGGCCAACCGCGTGGTGTAAGAACACTGGATAATGGTGAGCGACAGGGATTTAATACCCTGGTTTATTCGGAATCAGAGATTCAACGTATTGGTCGGTCTGCTTTTGATATTGCCATGAAACGGGACAAGCGGGTTTGCTCGGTGGATAAAGCCAATGTTCTCGAGTGCACGGAATTATGGCGCGAGGTAATGATTGAAGTCGCTAAAGATTATCCGGAAGTAGAACTTAGCCATATGTACGTGGATAACGCCGCCATGCAACTGGTACGTGCACCCAAACAGTTTGACGTGGTTGTAACCACTAATATGTTCGGCGACATTTTGTCGGATGCTGCGGCAATGTTAACGGGTTCCATCGGTATGTTGCCTTCTGCATCTTTAGATGCAGCGGGTAAAGGTATGTACGAACCGATTCATGGTTCGGCGCCGGATATCGCCGGAAAAAATATCGCCAATCCATTGGCAACCTTGTTATCAGTCGCTATGATGTTGCGCTACTCACTGGATGAATCTGTTCTTGCAAATAAAATTGAAACTGCCGTTAACAAAGTGTTAGACCAGGGGCTAAGAACAGCGGACATTCAAAGCGAAGGTACACAACAGGTATCTACTTCGGAGATGGGCGATGCAATCATTGCAGCCTTAGATGCCTAATTGTTGGCCAGGAGCATGCTGTTTTAAAACTGCTAGTGTCAAGCTCGAAACAACGTTAATATAAGGTACTTACGAACTCGTTTAAATCGGTTTGCGGTTAGCAAAAGTATCGAAGAATAGCGAAGAGTTTGCAGGATTATGCTCGAGCTGGACACTGCTGAATTTATACAGTCAAATTAAAGCTTATATAATTCAGTAGCTTATAGAGGAAATCTAAATGAGCAAGGAATACGATGTCGCCGTTGTGGGCGCGACAGGCGCCGTGGGTGAAACCATGGTTTCAATATTGGAACAACGTAAATTTCCCGTACGTAATTTGTATCCCCTCGCCAGCAGTCGCTCTGCTGGGTCAAAAATTCAGTTCAATGGCAAGAATGTCACGGTGGAAGATCTTGCCACCTTTGATTTTTCCAAAGCCCAGGTAGGATTGTTTTCAGCGGGTGGTGCCATCTCAGCAGATTATGCCCCCAAAGCAGCAGCTGCCGGCTGCGTAGTGATTGATAATACATCACATTTTCGTTACGACGATGATATTCCGCTGGTGGTTCCCGAATGTAATGCTCACGCGATTGCCGATTATAAAAATCGCGGCATCATTGCCAATCCCAATTGCTCAACCATTCAAATGCTGGTCGCATTGAAACCAATTCATGATGCCGTGGGTATCGAGCGCATCAATGTTGCAACCTATCAGGCGGTTTCGGGTACCGGAAAAGAAGCCATTGAAGAGCTGGCCAAGCAAACGACAGACTTGCTCAATCTTAAGGAGATCAAAGCCGAAGTTTACCCAAAACAGATAGCTTTCAATGCCTTACCGCACATTGACGTATTTCAGGACAATGGTTATACAAAAGAAGAAATGAAAATGGTGTGGGAAACTAAAAAAATATTCGAGGATGCCGCTATATTGGTTAATCCGACAGCTGTCCGTATACCTGTGTTTTTTGGACATTCTGAGGCGATCAATATTGAAACGCGTGAAAAAATCACGGCGGATAAAGCGCGCGAGCTATTGGAAACGGCGCCAGGTGTAGAAGTGATGGATAAACGGGAACCTGGTGGTTACCCGACGGCTGTGACTGAGGCTGCAGGAAAGGATCCTGTGTATGTCGGTCGAATTCGGGAAGACATTTCTCATCCACGAGGCCTGAATTTATGGGTTGTTGCGGATAATGTCAGGAAAGGCGCGGCGCTAAATAGCGTGCAAATAGCTGAAATTTTTGTAAAAGAGTATTTGTAAGCTATAGTAGTTTCTATAACAGGCTCCGTAATTGCCTAATATTATTAAATTTTGTCAAAATCTGACGATAACTAAGGATGTCAGCATTTTTGAGGAACACTGCGGTAGACATGGAATTGGAGAAAACGGGAGTAAGCATGGGTAAATTAATCGCCCGGGCAATAGGCTCGGTCTTGTTGTTGGTGCCTGCGATAAGCTTCGCTTTAGGGTTGGGACCCATCACCATGCGGTCGTCACTCAATCAACCGCTGGATGCAGAGATTGATATTCATTCCGCACAGCCAGGAGATATGGATGGTTTTGCAGTTCGACTGGCCACTCTAGAAGATTTTGGCCGG
>NZ_CDLKIE010000009.1:0-3402 GCF_975902315.1 Kaarinaea lacus
GCCAACTGCCACAACAATATAGTAGCTATAGGCAAACCGTCCAACCATCTTAGTACAACAGACAACTGTGATGCCTGCCATAGTGTGGGTACCACCTTTGCGCCCGTCTTAGTTGTAGACCACAATGAAGTAGTAGGTGTTTGTTCAAGTTGTCACAATAATATTGACGCCCCTGGTAAAACGCCAACTCATATTCCCACCATAGAGGAATGTGACAGTTGTCATACAACCCAGGCATTTTTGCCCGCCACATTGCCGCCCGGTGGTGCCCCGGATCACTCTTTATTCGTTGGAAATTGTGTTAATTGCCACGATGGCATTACTGCCTCTGGAAAAGGCCCTGCTCATTTTGCTACCACTGACGTATGTGATGCATGCCATCAAGCTTTCCCAGCGACATGGGCGCCCGTTCCTGCCTCTTCGGTAGATCATAACCAGGTGTTGGGTCTGTGCTCGAGTTGTCACAACAACATCGACGCCATTGGTAAAGGTCCGACTCATGTTCAAACTACGCTGGAGTGTGATTCCTGTCATAACACGCAAGCCTGGGTACCTGCGACTGGCGGCACGGGTGGTACACCAGATCACTCAACGTTTGCGCCAGGTAGTTGTAGTGGTTGTCACGATGGCGTAACCGCAAGTGGAAAACATCCGACACATATCAATAGTTCGGTATTGTGTGATGCCTGCCACCAGCCGTTCCCGGCGACCTGGGCACCTGTGGTTGCGTCAGCAGTCGATCATAACCAGGTAGTTGGCACTTGTGTGAGCTGTCATGACAACGTTATAGCACCGGGTAAAGGCGCCAATCACCTGAACACGTCCGACACATGTGATGCCTGTCATCTACCGGGTCCAATATCCTGGGTACCAGTCACCCCAAGTGCTGTAGACCATAATCACGTTATAGGTTTATGTTCGAGTTGCCACAACAATATTGATGCTATCGGTAAAGATGCCAATCATATTCCAACGACAGCGGAATGTGATAGCTGTCATACAACCGTAGCATGGATTCCCGCGACCGGTGGTACAGGTGGTGCGCCTGATCATTCAACCTTTGTACCTGGCCAATGTATTACTTGTCATGATGGTGTTACGGCTAGCGGCAAAGGCGGTTTGCATATAAGCAGTACTGATCTATGTGATGCCTGTCATCAGTCATTTCCGGCAACCTGGGCACCGGTTGCTGCAGCTGCGGTTGATCACTCTCAAGTGATAGGAACCTGTGCAAGCTGCCATGACAATGTAACCGCGCCGGGTAAACCGGGAACACACCTGGCAACAAACGATGTCTGTGATGCGTGTCATCAGCCTAACCCAACACCATGGGCACAAGTGGCGGCCGCCGATGTTGATCATAATGCAGTTATCGGTACTTGTGTAAGTTGTCATAACGGAACCACGGCTTCGGGTAAGTCGCCTCAACATATCTCCACCAGCGACCTGTGCGATAGTTGTCATCAACCTGGTCCGTCGCAATGGACACCGGTTCCAGCTGCTTCGGTGGATCATGGGCAAGTACTCGGAAACTGCGTAAGTTGTCATGACGGTGTTATTGCATCGGGTAAATCAGCGGCACACATCTCTACATTGGATGCTTGCGATGCCTGCCATCTCCCCGGTCCAACGCCATGGACACCAGTGGCCGCAAGCGCCGTTGATCATACTCAGGTACTTGGCCGTTGTGATAGTTGTCATACATTGCCTGGCAACCACTGCGCCATCGATCCAGGAGCTGATTGTGATCTTTGTCATTTACCGGGACCAACACCCTGGGCCAACAATATCGCCGGCTGTGGTACTACGCCACCAGGCGGAGGCGGTGGCACGCCACCACCAGGCGGGGGAGGCGGAACACCGCCACCGGGTGGAAACCTGGCGCCGACTGCTGATGCCGGTGGGCCTTACACTGGTTCAGTGAATTTTATTGTGACATTTGATGGTTCATTATCAACGGATCCGGAAGGCGATCCATTAACCTATACGTGGAATTTCGGTGATGGCACCATTGGCACCGGTATCGCGCCAACGCACACCTATGGTACTGCATGCGTTTATACTGTTACCTTGACAGTAAACGATGGCAATCAAGATTCATTACCCGCAACTACGACTGCAACGATCAGTTTTATGGGTGGTGGAATGGGACCTGCACCGCCAGTTTGTCCTCCTTAACCTTTGTCCTCCTGAACCATTATTGTTCGTGGCAAACTCATAATTAAGACGTTTTTTAGCCTGCCCGTTGGCTTATTTTGTATTGCGTAAAATCCTACATACGTAGGTAAATAGCGCAACTGATGCTTCCAGTAATCCTTGATTCCATCACTTTAACAGTATAAATATTGGCCACATCTGAACAGGTAGCCTGATAATTATTCGCAAAAACAATATATTATGTTTGTCAGTAATTACCAGGGAAAATAATCAAGAATTGTATTAATTGCGAGCATCTAAGTAATCAGCACTAAGCACTTTTGTATTATTACGTACTGAATGATTGCGTTAATAGACATCATAGAATACTCTAAACCGGTAAGAGTAATAGATTGAAATCTCGAGATTTAATCCAGGCAGAGTAGGCACTGTTTGGCGTTGAATCTATGTAAGGGCAGGCAAGGGCATAACCGGGGGTCAGTGCAAATGATTTGCATTGTAGTAAATTTTGTAGGGCGCATTCTTCAGCTTTTTTTTCCTACCTTTCGTGGAATAGATCGCGATGCACGATCGCGGTGCTTCTATTTCAGTGACTTTTTACCTCCGACCTGTTTTCCCCAAACCGTTAGATCTAATTGAGGCTGGTTCCAGGAACAATTGATTGCGACGAAGGGAATGCAGGGATAACGAAAAATTTATTAGCTAATCAAGAAACAAGAATAACAGGTGGCACCCTGTTGGCCGCTTAGTCAGAATGTTAAGCAGGCAGACTGCTGGCAACGATGGGGGTTCGCGAGGTACGCGATTTAGCTGTTGGCTTAATAAATTTCTCTCGCGGTGGTGGAGAAGTCTTTTGGTTTTTAAAGTAGTAGACTTACAAAAGAGAGATCGAAAAGGGGGCTGTCTGCTCGGAACATGGTTTCGGGCAGTGATACTGTTTGTCACGCTGCTATTTTCTATTCTTCCTGCAAGCTATGCTGCCGTTGAAGATACCTCTTCATTGTTTGATGATGAAGCACTGGATTTATCCACCTTTGATCACCTTGCTACAGGTTTCCCCTTAATAGGTAACCATGTTGCAGCTGACTGTGAATCTTGTCATGTGGGTGGTGTATTCGAAGGCCTGCCGAAAAAATGCGAAACATGTCACGACGGCTCATTTGCCGTTGGTATGGACTCCGGTCATATCCCTACCATTGAAAATTGCGATGTCTGCCATACACCGTTAGGTTTCGAAGCATCGGC
>NZ_CDLKIE010000010.1:0-6421 GCF_975902315.1 Kaarinaea lacus
CATAACGTGCTCCTCATTCATTAGATCTAGATTTGTATATAGTTTATTAGTATTCCATATATCTCTAATATTGTATCAAAAATCTTGTAAAAAGGTCACATGAAACCTTATTAGATTTTCTGATGCAGTATATTGAACTAAACAAAAAATTCCTTAACTAAAATCAATAACACCGAAAATATTTATAAGCCAATGATTTATTAATAATATCCTGTATCAGAAATTTGCTAAGACGACGCGTAACGGCGAATTCACAAGAGCAGTGTGACCACCTGAACGGTCGTGACAATTGTGATCATTTAAATCAGCTCATCCCGACTTGTATAAATTTAACCCAAAATGATCTTAAAAAGTCATATCTGGCGCATGGACATTTTATTTTTTCTACTGGTCTAAGCTAGCAGCGTTACTGCGACCATTAAAAACATGCGATATGAACCCTATTTATTTTGAAATGTTCACAGTCTTATTGAGTTTTACATTGCCCACTATGTTGCGCTACGCATAGAATAAACCTATTCAAAAAATTTTCATTTAACATGTCGTACACATTCCTCACATTTGCCGTTCGAACAGGCTTGATACTAATTATCGGGATAATTTTTTGTCCTGTTGCGAGTTCCGCCAATAACCTCCCGGATATAGGTAATAGCGCAGAACTCTTAATGACTCCCGAAGATGAGCGTCGATTAGGCAACGAATTTATGCGCCAGGTGCGTACAGCATTACCTCTTGTAGACGACATTACCAGTAATGAATACATACAGTCTTTAGGAGAAAAATTAGCATCTCAAATTGATACCCGAGGCCAGAAATTCACTTTTTTTATCGTGAATGACGCGACGATTAACGCTTTTGCGGGCCCAGCTGGATACATCGGCGTTCATACCGGTTTGATTCTGGCCGCAAAGAACGAGGGTGAACTCTCTTCAGTAATGGCCCATGAAATTGCACACGTAACTCAACGCCACCTGTTTCGTTCCATTGAATCATCTCAGAACATGTCCATGGCAACTATCGGCGCTATCATTGCTGCGATACTGCTCGGAAGTCAGGCCGGCGGGCAAGTGGGAGAAGCGGTACTGGCCAGCACAATGGCGGGCGCTCAACAACAACAGCTGAGCTATTCTCGTGCCCATGAACAGGAAGCAGACCGTGTAGGAATAGAAATGCTCGCGAGCGCCGGTTACAACCCAAATGACATGGCGAATTTTTTCGAAACACTGGAGAAGCAGAGCCGCTTTAGCGCCCATAATATCCCGGAATTTTTACTGACTCACCCGGTTACTATGTCCCGAATTGCCGATACACGGGGACGTGCAGCAGCCTATAAATATGTGAAGCCACAAAAATCGTCTAAATCAGATCCTACAGCTTTTCAGTTGCTGCAAACCAGGCTAAGTGTACTGACAATCGATAACAAGCAACAAAAAGAGTTAATTCGAGAGTTTGAGAAGACATTAAAGAAAAAGGAACATGTAAATCAGCTTAAATTATATGAAATGGCGCTTCGTTATCAGCAAGAGGACGATTATAAACAATCAAGAAAACTTTTAACTGTGCTCCTAAAGAAGGATCCACAACGGCTAGCATACATTCTTGCCGCGGCTGAGAATGAAATCAACGCAAAAAACTACAGTGCAGCCATAGACTTACTTCGCAATCCACAGCTTAACAATCCTGACAACCTGGCCATTACGACACTTCATGCTAAAGCCTCAATGCTTAACAATGACGTTCAAACCGCTATTCAGCTATTAGAAAATCAAATTCGCTCTGGTAGATATGATGCTAAGACGTTCAAATTGCTGGCCAATGCATCGCAAAAAGCCGGTCGAACCAGTGAAGCATATGAAGCGCTAGGTAATTATTATCTCTCCCTTGGAGAATTTAATACAGCCATAAAACATTTTGAAGAGGCATTACAAAAAACAAGCAACGACAGTTTTCGTGAACTAAGATTAAAAGCCAAAATCAAACAACTGAAAGGCGAGTTGGTTAGTAACCGTACAACAGAATAAGGTGCGAGAAACTGTTTTGACAACCTCTATAAATAGATACAAAATAGCGGAGTTTTTTGAGTAATCTACTCTCGTACTGTTAAACATTTCTGTTTATAGCTTTTCAAACCAAATATTTAACAGGCTAAGAATAGCCGAGAATAAATTTGCCAAGGGTTGAATAAAAGGCGTCGATAAAAAGAAGTCATCATCCTACTCTTGCGATAAATATAAAATGGGAACTGATAAGGAGGAAGCAATGCGGCAGTCCGCTAAAATAATACTATCTACCGCTAGTGTAGTAGCACTTGTTCTAGGTAGCTTTTCATTTACACCTAAGACCGTAAACGCAGCAGAGAAATCTGCAGCTGATCAAGGCAAGGAAATTGCTTTCCATCGCAAAAAAGGTAATTGCCTCGCCTGCCATAAAATAGCGGGTGGCTCGCTTCCCGGTAACATCGGTCCGGAGTTGGTAAATATGAAAGCAAGATATCCAGACAAATCCAAACTACGGGCACAAATCTGGGACGCAACTACAGTTAATCCCAACACAATTATGCCTCCATTTGGTAAGCACAAGATGCTAAGTGAGGAGGAGATCGATAAAGTAGTGGAATTTATCTACTCATTGTAAGTTTAGTTATACGTTTAATTTGAGGAACACAGGAGCATACACATGAAACGCAGAACGTTTTTACAAGGTACAATCGCGAGCAGCATGGTCGGTGCTGCCGTCAGTGCCGGTCTGTTAACACCACGCATGGTGCTTGCAGCTTGGCCTGAAACAGCGTTTAAAGCAAAATCTGTTGATGATGCATTAAACGCTTTGGTTGGTGGCGTAAACCATAGCCCCAGCGGCGATATTAAAATCAAGGCACCTGATATTGCTGAGAATGGCGCCGTTGTGCCAATTACAGTTTCTACTTCACTCGCTAAAGTGGAATCAATTTCCGTCTTGGTAGAAAAAAATCCTTCTCCACTCGCCGCTGATTTTAAATTAGCCGCCAACGCAGAGGGTTTTGTTTCAACACGCGTAAAAATGGGTAAAACATCCGACTTGATTGCAATCGTTAAGTCAGGTGGAAAACTTTTCAGCGCTAAAAAGACTGTAAAAGTAACCATCGGCGGATGTGGCGGTTAATTAAAACCACATTTATTTAAGATTAAAAGTAACGATAGCAGAGGATACAATAATGGCTAAAAAGAGCATTAGAATCCGCGCCAAAATGAAAGGCGATGTGACTGAAGTTAAAGCCCTGATGAGTCACTCAATGGAAACAGGCTTACGTAAAGACAAGAAAACTGGCAAGAAAATTCCAGCACACTTCATCCAGGAAGTGAATTGCGACCACAATGGCAAAAACGTAATGGTTGCAAACTGGAGCGTTGCTGTATCTAAAAATCCCTATTTATCATTCAAATTCAAAGGTGCTGCCAAAGGCGATAGCGTCAAAATCAGCTGGAAAGATAATATGGGCAAATCAGATACTGCTGAAGCCAAAATTAAATAACAACATTTCGGGTTTCCCCGGGCAATACAAGCCAACTCGGACGGAGGAGGAAATATAATAATGAAGAGACTTCTAGTGATCGCGGCAACGGCTGTAATTACAGCTGTGCCGCTAATTTCAAGCGCAAGTCCTGAAGATGATCTGAAGGCTTTCCGTGGTTACTTCATGGAAAGATTTCCAAATGTTCCACTTGAAGAATTCGCCAATGGCGTATACGCCATTGATCCGGCTTCTCGTGAACAATGGGAAGCGATTGAAGAATTCCCGCCTTATGAAATTGCAATTGAAGAAGGTGAAGAAATTTTCAATACGCCTTTCAAAAATGGAAAAACTTTCGCAAGCTGCTTCAGAAACGGCGGCATTGGAATCAAGAGTGACTATCCTTACTTTGATACCAAATCTGGCAAAGTTAAGACGATTGAACTGGAAATTAATGAATGCCTGGAAAAGAACGGCGAAAAACCTATGAAGTATAAAAAAGGTAAAATCGCTTCTGTTTCAGCATATATGGCGTACACTACTCGCGGCCAAATCACTGAGATCAAAATTCCTCACGATCAACGCGCATTGGATGCCTACGAAAAAGGTAAGGTGTTCTATTATGCACGCCGTGGCCAGTTAAACATGGCGTGTGCACATTGCCACGTAGACAATGCTGGTAACAAGATTCGTGCGGATATTTTGAGCCCAGCACTGGGTCACCTGTCTCACTTCCCCGTTTATCGTTCCAAGTGGGGTGGTTTAGGTACGGTACATCGTCGCTTTGGCGGTTGTAACAAACAGGTACGTGCTAAGCCTTTCAAAGCACAAAGTGAACAGTATCGTAATCTGGAGTACTTCCTTACCTATATGGGTAACGGTATTCCCTGGAACGGTCCTGGCGCTCGTAAGTAATCGTCGCATTACGACACTAAAAAAGCCGGCTAGTTAAGTTAGCCGGCTTTTTCATATCTAACTTCATGTATTTAGATTTGATTTCGAAAATATTGATATACAATTGCTGATTTTTTCCCTTAATACCACGGATAGCAACAGATATTTTCGAACAATTTCTAGGCAGTTATCACCCTATTAATAACATGCAGTTACTATGGCGACCAAAATCTAGTATTATTTGCCGCGGTATTTTAGACAATTGCCAGATTTTAATAGATCGAGCACACAAAATACCTGGTCATGACGGAAGCCAGATATGCATCAAATACCTGTTAGATGATTAGTGGCACAAGTTAAAACAACAACTGTACTTCATCGTAAGTACTCACCAACTGAACGTTAGTATCGGAGGTATCGAATGAATATCTCTCGTCGAGAGTTTCTTCAAATGCTGGCAGCCGCCAGCTTGGCAGGATGTGCAAGCAATGGATCACAAAAATCCTCTAGCGTTGCCAAAGTCATGGACAATTTATATGACATACCACCGAGTGGTAACGTGTCACTTATGCACTTCACAGACTGCCATGCACAGCTTTTACCGGTCTGGTTCCGTGAACCCAGCATCAACCTGGGCGTTGGCGTCATGAATGGTCGCCCTCCCCACCTGGTCGGTGAACACCATCTCAAATACTTCGGTGTAGAACCAGGCTCCCGTGAAGCAAACGCATTCACCTACCTGGATTTCGTCGAAGCGTCACAACAATACGGCAAGATTGGTGGTTTTGCTCATATGGCCACTTTGGTTAAGAAAATCCGCAGCCAAAGACCTGGCTCATTACTGCTTGACGGTGGTGACACCTGGCAAGGTTCAGCTACGTCACTGTGGACCAACGCACAGGACATGGTAGACGCCTGTAAATTATTAGGCGTGGACGTCATGACCGGTCACTGGGAATTCACTTTTGGCGCAGATCGCGTTAAAGAAATTATTAATAACGACCTGAAAGGCCACATTGATTTTGTCGCGCAAAACGTTATCGACAACGAATGGGAAGAAGCTGTATTCAAACCCTACACCATTAAAGACATTAATGGGGTTCCAGTCGCCATCATCGGGCAAGCATTCCCCTATACACCGATCGCCAATCCACGTTTCATGGTTCCAGACTGGAGTTTCGGTATTCGTGAAGACACCATGCAAAAATACGTCAATGAAGTTCGCCAGAAAGGCGCCCAAGTTGTAGCAGTGTTGTCACACAATGGCATGGATGTCGATATCAAGATGGCCAGCCGAATACGTGGCATAGACGTTGTGTTTGGTGGACACACGCATGATGCAGTACCTAAACCTTTTGAAGTTAAAGACCCGGATGGCAACCGTTGCTTAGTGATTAACTCCGGTTCAAATACTAAATTCCTGTCAGTTCTGGATTTTGATGTTCAAAACGGGAAAATCAAGGATTACAAATTTAACTTGTTGCCCGTTTTCGCAGAGGCCCTGAAAGCCGATCCGGAAATGGAGGCTTACATTAAAAAAGTCCGCGCCCCGTTTGAGTCTGATTTAAATCAAAAACTGGCCGTAGCAGACGACCTGCTTTATCGTCGTGGTAACTTTAATGGTACATTCGATCAATTAATCCTTGACGCAATGCTGGAGGTTCAGGACGCTCAAATCGGATTTTCTCCAGGTTTTCGCTGGGGTGTTAGCGTGCTACCGGGAGAAGCTATTACCCTGGAACATGTGATGACACAAACTGCCATTACTTACCCTACTTCTACCTTGAACAACATATCGGGTAAAGATATTAAACTAGTCCTGGAAGACGTGGCGGATAATCTGTTTAACACTGACCCATACTACCAGCAAGGTGGTGATATGGTACGCGTCGGTGGTTTGAAATATACCATTGATCCAACTAAAAAGATCGGCAAGCGTATAACGGACATGGAGCTTGATGGCAAACCACTTGATCCGAATAAAAAATATCGTGTTGCTGGATGGGCCAGTGTATCTCACCCACGTGAAGGCGTGCC
>NZ_CDLKIE010000011.1:0-3939 GCF_975902315.1 Kaarinaea lacus
ATAGGACTGAATAATGGGTGGAATCCATTGCAGGCCGGGCATGGTGGTTTTTTCGTACTTGCCAAACTGTAACACCACTGCACGCTTACCTTCATCGACAGTGTAAAAGCCCATAACACCCCATACAGCAGCGAGCACTACCAATATAAGGCCAATACCGGCCGAGCTAACACCACCGCCACCACCGCGGCCTTTGGAGCTACCTGAGCCACCACCTCCGCCGAACAGGGCACCAAATTTGTCCTGCATTTTCTTAACAACTTCATCGAGGTCTGGGGGGCCCTGGTTATCACCACCACTACCGCCACCACCCCATGGGTCTTTGTCTTTGCCAGAACCTCCTGGTTCGTTCCAGGCCATGCTTTACTCCATTTCGATTTTAGGATTGATTAAATTTGCAACACACTATGAATAGCTCACAGCAATGCCATTTTCGTGGTTGCAAAAGCTGAATTTTAGGTTGCCTCGGCGCTACCCGCAATAGTTAATAATTTGTTTATTCAACTCTTTTTCAAGTTGCACACCTTCTTTCTGCTGGATGGCCTCCAGATTTTTACGGGTAATCTGAATTTCCAGTAGTAAATCACCGCTTTCATCACTGCATTCTTTTAGTACACGACCCTGGTGATACAACAGTGAGCGCAACCGGCCATTACTTGCGGGAATTCGAATCCACTGGTGGATCGTCTCATTAAAACAAATGGCTTTTATTGCGCTGAGCAATAAATCGATACCTTTGCCGGTCTGGGCAGATATCCAGACCTGTTTCGGTAATCCTGTTTCATCGTCATAATCCACACGGGGTTCGGCACCTTCAAGTCGATCCAGCTTATTAAAAACTTTAAGTTGCGGAACCTCATTGGCACCGATTTCTTTTAATACGGCATTGACCTGCTCAATATTATCCCGATGATCACCATGGCTGACATCAACCACGTGCAATAACAAATCAGCTTCTTGCGTTTCTTCCAGTGTGGAATGAAACGCCTCCACTAAATCATGGGGCAGGTGTCGAATAAAACCAACCGTGTCCGCCAGAACAACTGCATTGTTATCACCCAACTCGCAACGCCGTAATGTTGGATCCAGTGTCGCAAACAACTGATCTTCCGCATACACGTCGGCACTGGTTAAACAATTAAATAAAGTAGATTTACCCGCATTGGTATAGCCAACTAGTGATACGGTGGGTATATCCGCTCTTTTCCTCGCTCGACGCCCTTGCTGTCGACGCTTGTGGACCTTTTCCAGACGTTTCTTCAATTGCTTGATTCGAATACCGATCAGGCGTCGGTCAGTTTCCAGCTGGGTTTCACCAGGGCCCCGCAGACCAATACCGCCTTTCTGCCGCTCAAGGTGTGTCCATCCACGCACCAATCGTGTCGACAAGTGTTGCAATTGTGCCAGTTCAACCTGTAGGCGGCCTTCATGGGTTGTGGCCCGCTGGGCAAAGATGTCCAGAATTAATCCGGTACGATCCAGTACACGACACTGCAAGAACTTTTCCAAGTTTCGTTCCTGGGAGGGTGTCAGCGCGTAATCAACCAAAATGACATCCGCCCTGGACGCCAAAATGGCTTCTCGGATTTCTGCTGCTTTTGCTTCACCGATTAAATAACGAGGATCCGGGGTCTTACGAGCACTCGTAACGATTGCCACAGGCTCAACGCCTGCCGATTTGGCAAGTTCACGGAACTCATCAATTTCTTCGTCGTTTAGTTGCGAAGAGAAATTGGCGTAGACAAGAATGGCTCTTTCACCATTCTGAGGACGATCAAACAACGACGTCCTCCTGGTTCATTCTTGACAGCTGAGACTTATGTACTTCGTGATTGCTGTTCAGAGTTGCCTTCATGTGATGCTGGTAGTTTAACGTTGCGCGCAGGTACTACTGTCGAAATAGCATGCTTATAAACCATTTGATTGACACTATTCTTCAGTAAAACAACAAACTGGTCAAATGAGTCAATCTGCCCCTGTAATTTAATGCCGTTGACCAGATAAATCGCAACGGGAATCCTTTCTTTCCTGAGGGCGTTTAAAAAAGGGTCTTGTAGGGATTGCCCTTTTGGCATGACGAGTCTCCTTATTTTATCTTTGTTCTAAAGTAGGAGGGGTTTGACCGCATAACGAAACTTCGTGTTGATCTTGTTATTGATCTTGCCCTTATCAATCGCGTTACTGTTCCAGTACCAGGTTCTAATTATAACAACCAAAATAGTCGACGGTAGAATTCTGTTACTGAAACTATAGCACAACGTATGATTGCCTATATTCTATCTCCCACCATGGGGTCATTTGTTAGTTTTTTCAATATTTTGCTATAAATATTATTTTCTAATGCATCAAACCAGGTCCCCTCTTTTTCCGAGCGTAGCCAGGTATATTGACGCTTGGCGAACTGTCTTGTTGCAATTATCCCCCTTTCGATCATTTCGTCGTATTTAAGTTCACCCTCCAGGTAGGCCCACACTTGCCGATACCCCACTGCCCGGATTGAGGGAAGGTCTTTGTGAAGGTCACCCCTTTGATACAGCCCACGAACTTCCTCAACCAGGCCTTGTTCCAGCATGTCATTGAATCTTATCGCGATTCTTTCGTGCAACACAGCTCTATCACTAGGAGCCAGAATTAATTTTGAAACATTATAGGGTAAATCATTTGAATTATCCCGCTGCAGGATACTGCTCATTGTCTCACCAGTAATTTCGTAAACTTCCAGTGCTCGCTGTATACGCTGCGGATCATTGGGATGAATACGAGCTGCTGTTTCAGGATCAACTGCCGCGAGACGCTGGTGCATTTCCGCCCAGCCAACGCTATTGGCTTCAGATTCTAATTGTGCACGTAATTCGGAATTTGCGGCAGGTAATGGCGACAAGCCTTCAGCTAATGCGCGAAAATATAAAAATGTACCGCCTACCAACAGGGGTATTCTCCCATTTGCGTAGATATCACTCATCTCTCGCAGTGCATCTTCAGCGAATTGCGCGGCTGAGTAGGCTTCACGAGGGTCACAAATATCAATTAGCCGATGGGGTGCCTTCTGCAAAATATCGGCATCTGGTTTAGCCGTTCCGATATCCATTCCTCGATAAACCAGGGCTGAATCAACGCTAATAATGTCGCAGGGTAAGTCTTCCACTAGCCGGACAGCCAGGTCAGTCTTGCCGGATGCCGTCGGCCCCATAAGAAAAATGGCAGGTGGAATGTGCTTCATTGAGCAAGCGTAATTAAACTTCCAGGCTTTTCGCGAGAATGATAGCGTCTTCCCGACCGAGTTTCGCCGGATAATAATCACGACGAGTCCCAATCTGGTTAAAACCCATATTATCGTACAAAGCGATTGCACCCTCATTGGAAGGTCTGACTTCCAGAAACACAGTTCCAACGTTACGACGTTTCGCGATATCTAACATATGTCCCAGCAATCGTTGACCTAATCCTATGCGGCGAAAATTTTGCGCGATACAAAGATTTAAAACGTGCGCTTCCGATGCGCCAGTGGACATAATGCAATAACCGGCCAGTTCATTATTTAACTCACATACATGACTAACGTAGCCGACACGCAGACAATCGTGAAAAATTTGGCGTGTCCAGGGGAAATCATAAATCCGTGTCTCAATAGACATCACGTCATCGAGGTCCGCCTCGGACATGGGTCTCAAAAAAACCGGTGGGGATTCTATAACTGCACTCATTATCTCAAACGACCTGATTCTTGCTTAGGTTAATACACATTGCTATTGGTTAATCTTCACCACGACTAATGGCTTGTGCGAACAGTAAATCCTGCCACGCTTTGCGCTTCTCTTTCGGCGAACGCAAAAGATATGCCGGATGATACGTCACAACAAGCGGCGTATCATTGTCACCATAATGAAAACACTGGCCTCGCAAACGTGACAAACTGGTATCTGTCTTTAGTAGATTATG
>NZ_CDLKIE010000012.1:0-3931 GCF_975902315.1 Kaarinaea lacus
CAACCAGGCGCCGGCTTCGCCGCTAATTCAATTGGGATAGAGCTGCAATGTAGTTTTTTAGTTCCCAATGCTGTGTTCGAATTTGCCTGTTATGTTTTATCAGTTTGATTGCTGTTTAGTAGTTGAGTAACGATCGGTTTGCTGGCTTCACCAAAATATATTGAACGATGAGGAAACGGTATTTCAATACCTTCGGCGTCAAAGCGATACTTTAAGCGCCGGCGATATTCGCGACCCACATCCCATTGTTTGATTGGCTTTGTTTTCAGTCGGCCTTTAATAGTGACGGCAGAATCGGCGAAATTATCTACCCCAAAAATTTCCACGTCGCTAACCATAAGTGGTCCGAATGTGGAATCCTCCAGCATTTCTTTACCTACTTGTCGCATAAGTTCCATTACCTGGTCCACGTCTTCTTTATAAGCTACACCAATATCAAAAACATAGGCGGACCACTCATTGGTTAAATTAGCCAACGTGTTCACGGTACCGTTGGGAAAGACATGTACCGTGCCGGATAGATCTCGTAAAACGACTGTGCGGAAGTTTACCTTTTCCACCAGTCCTCCGGTTCCATTGACTACAGCCACATCGCCGACTCGGATTTGATCTTCCAGAATCATGAAGAATCCGGAGATAACATCTCGTACCAGGTTTTGTGCGCCAAAGCCAACCGCTAAACCTACTATGCCGGCGCTTGCCAGAATTGGGGCGATATCCACACCCAGCTCTCTTAGTATAACCAGTCCAACAACTACCCACACCACTATGATGACAGCCTGTCGCACTAAACGAATCAGGGTTTCTACTCGTTTTTGCTGCTCGGTGGCGGCGTGCACGTCTTTGTCCGCGACTTCTAGCAGGTGTTGTTCCATTTTGTATAACATCCTTCGCACAATTTTTAAGCCGATCCAGGCGGCGAACAAAATAAATAAAATGCGCAAAGTTGAAAACATCAATATTTCCCAATTGATTTCGCCAATAAATTTTTCTACTAAGTCCATGGATATTCTCCATACATATACAGGATCAACATCAGCTGATTTATTAGTGTTTAATGCTGTTAATTAACAGCTAAGAACAGATTTTAACAAACCTATGGAATTAAGAAAAAACCATAAAAAGCAGGGTTAGACTGAAAATCAGAGAAAATGGGATCAGGTAACAATTGTTGCTACTATTAGAAACCAGTAGTTGTTGATATTTGGTGATAATTTTATTTAATACCGCATGTCAAGGGTTTGGAAAAAATACGGTAACAGGTGATAAAATAGATCTGATTTAATGGCAGGCATGGCTGAAAAAGACAATAAGAAATATCGTTCATGGTGCACTCTACGGCGTTTAAAGTGCCCGGACTCATTTTGTGTTTGTTATTTTAACTATCACTTACGTGGATACTGGAAACCATAACTTATGACTTTGTTGTTTGTTTATCTGGCAATCGCCATTGGGGTATCTTTTCTTTGTTCAATTCTGGAAGCGGTGCTGTTATCAATCACGCCTACCTATGTTGAACAGGCCTCTTCAAGCAAACCCCGAGCTGGAAAGTTGCTAAGTAAAGTGAAAGATCAGCTTGATGAATCACTGTCGAGCATATTAATTCTTAATACTTTTGCGCATACCATGGGTGCAGCTGGGGTGGGATCACAGGCCATGCAGGTTTTTGGTGCGGAATGGGAAACACTAATTGCTGTGCTTTTAACATTGGCAATATTATATTTCTCTGAAATTATTCCAAAAACATTAGGCGCCACGTTCTGGCGGAAGCTTGCAATACCGTCAGCGTTTATTATTACCTGGTTAGTAAGACTGGTTTATCCGTTGGTGTGGATTTCTACACGCTTAACAAAACTGTTTAGTAATAAAGAAAGTAACGAGATTACCCGGGAAGAAATTATTGCTTTGGCTTCGTTGGGACATAAAGATGGAACATTGTTTTCTCAGGAAAACGAGTATTTGTCCAATATATTAAGTTTGCGTGAGATTCGAACAGAACAGGTGCTAACACCCCGCAGCGTAGTGCACATGTTGAATCAGGACACCACTGTCACTGAAGCACTTGATCATCCACAGACGAAACAATTCACTCGCATACCTGTTTATCGTGACAGTATCGATGATATTCCCGGTAAAGTGATAAAGCGCGATTTATTTGAAGCTGAACGCAAGGGGCAGGGCTCAGCACCGATTAGTGATTATGTAAAACCGATCATTCGCGTGTCAGAAAAATTACCTGTGCAACAATTGCTCGACATGTTCATCAAGAATCGGGCACACTTGTTTCTGGTGGAGGACGAGTTTGGTCAAACTGCTGGCATAGTTACGCTGGAAGACGCAATAGAAACCTTATTGGGGCGAGAGATCGTTGATGAAAGCGACACTGTTGAAGATATGCAGGAATTAGCGCGTGGTAAATATCGCGAGCGGCTACGTTCCAATAGACAAAAAGATGAACAGGGAGCGTAAAAATTTAACGAGAGGAGGTATTATCAGGGGTGGACCACACGCTGTCATCTCCTCTTATTATTTTCTTTAACAGGTATTGGCGATAATTAATTCTTTTTGCAACATGCAGGATCACTGGAGCTAAGCAAGCAATGAATATGGAATTAATAAAACAATATTACGTTCAGTTCTCCGAAAAGTTTTTCAGTTGGGCGACAAGCCCGGCGTTTTATTCACAACTTGGGCTTGTATTGCTCGCCATTGTCATCGCTTATTCTTTAAGCGCTGTAATCAAACGCTATTCGCCCATATTCAAATCAGAACCTCAGCCTGGTCCCCTGCAATTTTTGCGTAAAAGTATCTACCAGACTAAGGACCTGCTTTTTCCAATTTTTATAGTCCTGTTTCTCGCAATCACCGTCGATCTGAGTGACTACCTGCTTAAGCAAAGCAGCCTGGTGCGTGTCTTCGAAAGCCTGGCGGTAGTACTGGTAATCTACTCGATACTGACACGGTTTGTTTCCAATGTCTTCATAAGATCCTTAATCAAATGGATAGTGATTCCAATCGCTATTCTGCAAGTAGTAGGTTTTCTGGATAATATTATCCTCTACCTGGAATCTCTCGTAGTAGAAATCGGCAATATAAAAATTTCTGCTTATGGCATTGTCAGGGTTGCATTATTTGGCGGTATCCTTTTCTGGTTGGGGCGAATTACCAACCAGACGGGTCAACGAATAATTCGTCAGCAACATCACCTGGATATGGGTACGCGAGAAGTTTTTGCGAAACTGTTTCAGGTAGCCCTGGTACTGGTTATATTCATTCTTCTTTTGCAGGTAATGGGTATCAACATAACGGCCCTTGCGGTGTTTGGCGGTGCCTTAGGTGTAGGGCTGGGTTTTGGTTTGCAATCAATTGCGTCAAACTTCATCTCCGGAATGATTTTGCTGTTAGACCGCTCGCTTTCCATAGGTGATTACATTGAACTTGCCGATGGACGGACAGGCACTATTCGCGAACTCAACATGCGTTCTGCAACACTGGAGACTTTTGATGGCAAAGACATTATGGTTCCCAACGAACAGTTTATTACATCAAATTTCATAAACTGGACCCACAAGAATAAAAAGCAACGCTATTCGATAGAATTTCAGGTGGCGTATAGCACCGATTTACACAAGTTATTTGATATTTTGAGAGAGGTTGTTGCCAGCCATCCAAAAGTAATCAGTGGCCCAGATATACCAATTGAAGAAAGGCCGGATGCAGAAATTTGTGGCTTTGGAGATTCCGGTGTAGACATACTGGTTGAATTCTGGATGGAAGGTATTGATGACGGTGAGAACCGTGTCGGTGGTGATTTGTACCTTATGATATGGGATGCTTTGAAAGAGAATAATATTCAAATTCCGTTTCCGCAACGTGAAGTTAAAATTCTTGATGGAGCCAATGCCTGATAAAATCAAAAGTAAAACAGCAG
>NZ_CDLKIE010000013.1:0-4197 GCF_975902315.1 Kaarinaea lacus
AGCGCAAAATGGAAACATCGAAAGTACCGCCACCGAGGTCATAAATGACATGTACGCCTTCTGCTTTCTTATCCAGACCATAGGCCACGGCTGCCGCGGTAGGTTCATTCAACAGTCGTAGAACATTCAATCCTGCCAGTTTTGCTGCGTCCTTGGTTGCCTGGCGTTGCGCATCGTCAAAATACGCTGGCACCGTGATGACAACGCCCGTCAACTCGCCGCCCAGGGATTCCTCAGCACGGAGCTTTAGCTGTTTAAGTATTTCCGAAGAAACCTCGATGGCACTGACATTACCCGCCACGGTTTTAATACGTGGAACTGAAGATTCTGTATCGACAAACTCGTATTGAATATCACCGCTGCTGGTTCTGATATCATCAATAC
Organism: Kaarinaea lacus; assembly: GCF_975902315.1. Lineage (NCBI taxonomy): Bacteria > Bacillati > Cyanobacteriota > Cyanophyceae > Nostocales > Nodulariaceae > Kaarinaea > Kaarinaea lacus. Next base: position 385 of record NZ_CDLKIE010000013.1, read on the forward strand.
CGCGTCCCATAAAGCGTTTGACTGAACTAATGGTATTTAATGGATCCTCAATGGCAATCATTTTCGCGGTTTCACCCACTACGGAATTTCCGTCCTCCTGATAATGAACAACGGAAGGTAAAATGTATTCACCATTTTCATCCTGTAAAGTAACCGGCACACCACTCCGTACTGTTGCCACTAGAGAGTTAGTGGTACCCAAATCTATACCCGCCGCAAGTCGATGCTGGTGCGGTGCAGTAGATTTACCCGGTTCACTGATTTGTATTAAAGCCATGCAATTACAGTTCTGAATTTTGTTAGTTTTGAATTAAGTAATAATTGATATTGAATGAGCAATTCTTAAAGCCTGCGCACTAGCGGCAAACCAGACGCATTACAGGAGCTCTTCTTCCAGCTCTTCTGTTTCCTGCTGCAACTTCACCATAAACTGCATGCGCCGAACATAATCCGTAATCTGATCCAGGTTGTTATCATTTACTTCATTAAACAATCGACCCAACACCGTTAATTGGTCAGCAATTGCTTGCTCGATTTCCCCGGTTAGGACCAAAAGCTTTGATTCAGGATCGCTACTCGATCGAACTTGTTCCAGTTCCTCTCTCAGACGCATCTGCTGCATCAGAAACTCCGAGTCCATACTGGTGCTGGTGTCACTAGACAGATCGATACCTTTTAGCCGCAACAAATAACGCGCCCTTTGCAGCGGATTCTTTAGCGTTTGGTACGCTTCGTTGATCAGCGCTGATTGCTGCATAGATATTCGCCTTTCCAGATCTGACGCATTGGAGAATTTATCTGGATGAACTGTATGTTGCAGCTTTCGATAGCGATTGGAGAGTTCTGTTAAGTCGAGGTCGAACGATACCGGAAAATTGAACAGTTCGAAATAGTTTTGCGTCAGTTCCGCCGTTGTCATTGCTAATTCCAACGGTTCTGGGTTATACGGTAAAACTTTCGCCGCAACCGCACTCACCTTTGACGTTTGGATTATTAAACTTGAAACCTTCGTTTAACCCTTCTTTTGTATAATCCAGTTCAGTGCCCTCGAGATAAAGCAAACTCTTGGGATCAATAATAACTTTCACCCCATGGTCTTCGAACACCTTATCTTCTGGATTCACTTCGTCAGCGAACTCCAGAACATAAGCCATTCCAGAGCACCCCGTGGTTTTTACACCTAGCCGCAAACCAACACCCTTACCTCGGTTTTCAAGGAAACCCAGCACATGATTAGCAGCCGCTTCTGTTAAGGTAATACTCATATGATTTATTTCTGGTCCAGGTTTAATAATAAAACAGATATCTATAGCGTCACGGTGTTTATTGGTGCTGTTTTTGACGATAGTCATTAATTGCCGATTTAATGGCATCTTCCGCCAGCACTGAACAATGTACTTTCACTGGCGGCAACGCCAGTTCTTCCGCGATTTCTGAATTCTTAATTTCGGCAGCCTGATCGAGTGTTTTGCCTTTTACCCATTCGGTTAGCAGTGAACTTGATGCGATTGCAGATCCACAACCATAGGTTTTAAAACGGGCATCTTCAATAACACCTTCACTATTAACTTTGATTTGCAAACGCATCACATCGCCGCACGCTGGCGCGCCTACCATACCGGTACCAATTTCGGAATTTTCACTATCAAAACTCCCAACATTACGTGGATTGTTGTAGTGATCCAGAACTTTGTCACTGTATGCCATGATATCTACTCTGCTTATGTAACTCTATTAATTCAACTCGTTATGCATTAATGCGCTGCCCATTGAACCTTTGATAAATCGACACCTTCTTTATACATATCCCACAAAGGTGAAAGCTCACGTAATTTTGTGATCGCTTGATGCACCTGTTCAACAGCGTAATCGATATCTTCTTCGCTGGTAAAACGGCCAATACTAAACCGGATGGAACTATGAGCCAGTTCATCATTACGGCCAAGTGCCCGTAACACGTAGGAAGGCTCAAGGCTTGACGATGTACAGGCCGAGCCCGAGGACACCGCAATGCCTTTCAAGGCCATAATCAAAGACTCACCTTCCACAAAATTAAAACTGACATTTAATATATTGGGTACCTGATGATCTATATCCCCGTTGAGGTAGAGTTCTTCAATATCCTGCATACTGTTGTAGAGCTTGTCTCGCAACCTGGCGATCCGCTGGTTATCTTCCATCATTTGCTCTTTAGCAATACGAAACGCTTCGCCCATTCCCACAATTTGGTGTGTCGCTAATGTACCCGAACGCATTCCGCGCTCGTGACCACCACCATGCATTTGCGCTTCAATGCGTACTCGGGGTTTGCGTCTCACGAACAAGGCACCGATACCTTTCGGACCGTAAATCTTGTGACCGGAAAACGACATTAGATCCACTTTTAACTTTTGCAGATCAATAGGCACTTTGCCCGCACTTTGCGCCGCATCCACATGGAAAATAATACCTTTCTCCCGGGTGATATCCCCGATTGCTTCAATATCCTGAATAATGCCGATTTCGTTATTAACGTGCATAATCGACACAAGAATAGTGTCCTCACGAATCGCCGCTTTTAACTTCTCAAGATCGATAAGCCCTGTAGGTTCGGGATCCATGTAAGTTACTTCAAATCCTTCACGTTCCAGCTGTCGACATGTATCTAACACTGCTTTGTGTTCAGTTTTTGAAGTGATGATGTGTTTGCCTTTTTTACTATAAAAATGCGCCGCGCCTTTGATAGCGAGGTTATCCGATTCCGTCGCACCGGAAGTCCAGATAATCTCTTTCGGATTCGCATTAACTAAATCAGCAACCTGTTTCCTGGCTAACTCGACCCCTTCTTCCGCATGCCAACCATAGGCGTGTGACCGTGAAGCCGGGTTACCAAACTCGCCATCCGGCGTGAGATACTGCATCATTTTTTCTGCCACACGTGGATCAACTGGTGTTGTTGCAGCATAATCCATGTAAATTGGATGACTCATCGCTTACTCCGATAAAAGTGTCAAATTTAATATTATTTAAACTGGTTGATAAAATGTAAGAGCAACTGTTCACACCACAAATACAATCCGCGAATACTATCTGCGTGGTTTGCCCTTTGGCCCCACGTTCTCTCAATCCGCATTCCGAACCAGCAGTTACAACTGGGAACAATTTGCGTTCCACATTATTGTTCGTATCTGGGTCCAGTTAATAAAACCTGGGTGCACCAGAACCTGTGGCCTGATACCTCAGTTCCTCAACGGCTTTCAACAACTACTGAATCGAGATAACCTGCTTTTCCTTTTCGTGCAATTCATCCTGCCGTGCTGCCACATCCTGTACGTTGCGTTTGTCTACCAACTGCCCCAGGCTAATCCCGTTGAGAAAGTCATATAATTGATCGCTCAGATCAGTCCACAATTGATGCGTTAAACACTCCTCACCATTCTGACAATTGCCCTGTCCGGCGCAACGCGTTGCGTCAACTTTTTCGTCAACAGCAGAAATAACTTCCGCAACGTTGATTTCATTGGCGGCGCGACTCAGGCGATAACCTCCACCAGGCCCTCTGGCACTGGCTACCAAATCACGCTTTCGAAGTTTGGAAAACAATTGTTCCAGATAAGAGAGTGAAATTCCTTGCCGTTGCGAAATGTCCGCCAAGGTAATGGGGCCTTTTGTGGCATGAACAGCAAGATCTAACATGGCTGTGACCGCATAACGGCCTTTAGTAGTTAATCTCATAGTTTAACCCTTTGATTAATTTAAATAAACAGTAGATAGCCATAGACAACTGGTTCTACTGTACGATCCTGGTTTGCTTCCAATGTCCCTTTAAATACT
>NZ_CDLKIE010000014.1:0-2648 GCF_975902315.1 Kaarinaea lacus
AAAACGCTGCCAAAAGCTTTACTGATATCAGTATCGCTAAAGTACCCACCCGATATCCCATGGGATCAGAAAAACATCTTATTTTCGCGGTAACCGGTAAAGAAGTTCCTGCACGTGCCTTGTCAGCGGACATCGGCATGATTGTCCACAATGTGGGCACCGCCTATGCGGTCCATCGCGCTGTTCGTTATAGTCGACCCCTGGTCTCACGTGTTGTAACAGTAAGTGGCGACGCCATTAATGAACCAGCCAATCTCGAAGTGTTATTAGGTACACGTGTGTCCGAATTAATTGAGTATTGTGGAGGCTATAGAGAAACACCGGACAGACTGTTAATGGGTGGCCCGATGATGGGGCAAACCATACCTGACGATGAAGTACCGATCGTTAAAGGCACAGGCGGCATCATCGCGCTCACCAAACAGCAAGTCGCTGAACAGCTTGCCCGGCCCTGTATTCGCTGCGCTAGTTGTGTCGCTGCCTGCCCCTGTGGTTTATTGCCACTCGAAATGGCATCGCGATCCAAAAAAGGCGACTTTGATGGCGCGCTGAATTATGGTTTGATGGATTGCGTATCCTGCGGCTCCTGTGCTTATGTGTGCCCTTCCAATATACCCCTGGTGCAGTATTTCAATTACGCCAAAGGCGCACTGGCCAATAAGCAGCGCGCACAACATAAATCCACTGAAACCAGGCGACTGGCCGAACAACGCATTGCCCGTCTTGAAAGAGAGAAAGAGGCCAAAGCCAAAGCTGCCGCCGAACGGAAAGCCAAAAAAGCGGCCGAGAAAGCAGCGAAACTAAAAGCCGCCAAAGAACAGGAAGGCAAGGAAAAGCAACTCGAGCAAGAATCCTCAATGCAGGAAGCCAAGCAAGAGGTAAGCGCATGAGTTCGCTAACCGCTCATGCGGCGCCTCATACCCACGGCGCAAACTCCGTGAGCCGAATCATGCTGGTCGTTATCCTGGCCTTATTACCCGCCACAGCCTGGGGCATCTATCAGTTTGGATGGCCGGCATTGAACATTCTTGTGTTGTGCATCGCATCAGCGCTTTTGGCCGAGACTGTCTGTCTTCGCATCGCAAAAAAACCAGTTACTATATTTCTGAAAGACAACTCAGCACTGCTTACCGCCTGGTTGCTTGCCATGACACTTCCCCCGTGGACCCCCTGGTGGATAGCTGTCTTTGGTGGAATGTTTGCCATTGTTGTCGGCAAACAAATATTCGGCGGCATCGGGCAAAACGTTTTCAATCCCGCGATGTTAGCGCGCGTGGCACTCCTGGTTTCGTTCCCCGTGGAAATGACATTCTGGGTCGAACCTGCTCCGTTGTTTTCTGCTAACGCACCAAATTTCATAGAAGGACTGTCCATAACATTCCTCGGTGTACCAAGTATGGATGCCGTAAGCAGCGCAACAATAATTGGGCATGTTAAGACAGGCTTCACCCAGGGTCATTCAGTTGTAGAGTCACTTTCCAGTTCAGAATTTGATGTTGTAGCGCATGGAGTTGGAACCATCGCCGGCAGCATGGGCGAAACATCATCATTGTTAATTTTACTGGGCGGCCTGGCACTGATGGCATTGCGCATCATCACCTGGCACATACCCGTTGCGATGCTCGGCGCCGTTGCGCTATGGGCAACGATTTTCAATCTTATCAATCCCGGCCAATACCCTGATGCCCTGTTTCATTTATTCAGCGGCGGATTAATGTTAGGCGCGTTTTTTATTGCTACAGATCTGGTCACCTCTCCCAGCACTCGCCGGGGACAAATCATTTTTGGTGCCGGATGCGGCACACTAGTGTTTGTAATTCGATCCTGGGGAGCATTCCCGGAAGGTGTCGGTTTCGCTGTGTTGTTAATGAACGCTGCTACACCCCTCATTGACCATTACATACGACCAAGAATTTACGGACGCGATCGTAAAGGCGATCCGCTCGCGATAAAAGATAACAGCGAAGAAGGTGCAGCATAATGTACGGCAAAAGAGCTGTTACTAATCCCAGCTATCGTCAACGCACGGCGCACCACGCCATGTTGCTGGGTGGTATGGCCGCAATTACCAGTGCACTGCTGGTCATCGCGAACAAACAAACTTATCCGGATATCGAGTTACGTCGCATCGAAGACATGAAACGTTCACTGGAACAGGTAATTTCACCAGAGTTGCACACCAATGATTTACTGCAAGACGCATTAGAGTTGAAAGTCAAAGATGAAACCAAAACTATCTATGTCGCCAAATCGGAGGACAATAAAGTAGTCGCGGTAGCTTTTAAGTCTTCAGTTAAAGGTTATGCTGGACCCATAGACGTCATGGTCGGTATTAACCGCGATGGCGAGTTACTGGGTACCAGGGTACTTTCGCATTCCGAAACACCTGGACTTGGCGATAAAATCGAACCGGAAAAAGATCCGTGGATATTTAACTTTAATGGTTTGTCGTTAAGCAATCCCGGTGAATCCCAATGGAAAGTAAAAAAAGACGGTGGCTATTTTGACCAGTTTACAGGGGCAACCATCACACCCAGAGCGGTAATTAAAGCGGTAAAGACCAGTTTGGAGATCTTTAAGTCCAAAAAAAGTATCTTGCTAACACAAGAGAAACCAGAAATAGAACCACCGAAAACAAAAACATCATC
>NZ_CDLKIE010000015.1:0-3194 GCF_975902315.1 Kaarinaea lacus
GGATCGATTCGCAGAACGTTTTGGCGCGGGTTTCGCCAAGATGATGGCACAAACCCTGGGTGTGAATGCCGTTGGAATCCAGTAGCGATATCGCTACCGGTCAGGGTTTATAATCGGTTGGCAATTTCAAGTGCGCTACGGATTTTATCCTGACCAGTGTAAAAATGGGGTGAGTAGCGAATGCCACCCCCACGATCCGCACACATGATGTTTTGTTGCATAAGTTTTTTATAAAGTTCTGTGCTGTTAGTGTGTTTATGTTTGAATGTAACAATGCCAGCTAACTGATCCAGTGATGCTGGCGATACTAACTCCAGATTTTCCTGTTGCTCAATTTCCTTCAGCATGCATTGTGTGTTTTGCAGTACTCGCTGTTCTATTTCAGGCATACCAATCTCTAGGATTAAAGACAGGCTTGCGTTGAGGGCATGAATGCCCAGCATGTTAGGACTGCCACATTCAAAGCGGCGCGCGGAATGGGCGACTTGCCAATTATCGACATCAAAGTTGCCGTAGTCCTCAATCATATGCCAACCATATTGGGTAAGCCTGAGGCTGTCACGCAAGTGGTCAGCACAATAAAAGAATCCCAGTCCTTCCGGCCCCAGCATCCACTTATGACCATCTGCCATAGCGAAGTCTGCATGATAACGCTGGACGTCAAATTCGCTTGCCCCGATGCTTTGAATCGCATCGATGCAAAATAGAATGTTTTCAGACCTGCAATATCGTCCTATAGATTCCAGATCCATTTTAAGTCCTGTCGCGTATTGCACCGAACTTACCGCAATCAATCGTGTTCGTTCGTCGCGTAGTTCAAAAATGTGTTGCTCTGGTCCACTGCTGCCAGATGATGAAATATCGGCGATGCGAAGCTCTACACCTTGCGAGGTAAGCGACTCCCAGACAATGTGGTTTGAAGGAAATTCCTGGTTGGTGATGATGATATTGTCACCCTGTTGCCACTTAATGCCATAAGCCACCATCGATAACGCTTCTGATGTGTTCTTCACTAATGCAATGTCCCGCTGAGATGGAGCGTTGATGAGTGATTGCAGTTTTTTACGTAATGCGGTTTCTGTTTCAACCCATCGAAGATAATTCTGTGAGCCCAGGCGGGCATTTTCTTCGGCAAATGCAATGACGGCATCACGAGTGCGCGTCGGCCAGGGAGAGACCGCTGCATGATTCAGGTAAATAATGTTGGCATCCAGGGTGAATTCCCTTTCAAGCAATGAATTAATGTCCATGATAATTTATTAGCATTTAGTGATATGTAATCGCTGAAATGATGTAAGCCCTTGATTGAATTAGGCGCAAATCAATGTATAACAAATTGTATTTATAAATACACTATATTAAACGAGCTCTAATACCGATACATAGATAGAGAAATTAATCGAACTTTAGACATAGACGTCGTCAAATTTTATTTATAAACTAACTACTTAAGTAATTTTCGGAATCTTGTTTGTATTATGCGTTATTTCATTAACCGCATGAACCTTCTCCTGGTTTTTAGCTGTGCGATCGCTGTATCTGCGAGCAGTGCGGTGGCCTCCAGCACCTCAAAAACAGAAACCGTTAACACTATCACCGCGTCAGTCGCAAGTACCGCGAGTCTCAATGCCAGTTCACCGATTTCTGTTCTTGAATCCAATCTTATAGAGTTAAAACGTGCGTTGTTTCGTGACGCTGTGGAAGCCCTGGAAAATGGTGACCTGGAAACATTCAAATCACTAAAAGCACAAAGCACGGATTACATATTATATCCTTATCTTGCCTATTACGATTTACGCAATCGACTTTCATCGGCCACTGATGAAGAGTTAACGGCTTTCATTGAAGTGTATGATAGTACACCGCTAAGTTATCGGATTCGTACCCAATGGTTGTATCGACTGGCCGAAGATCAACGTTGGGAGCAGTATCTTAAAGTGTATAAAAAACAGGGTGGGGCAAAATTGCGTTGCGCCTATTTCCATGCGCTTCTCGCCACGGATAAATCCAAAAAAACCTATAAAAAAGTCATGTTGGGCACAAAAAAACTGTGGCTGGCAGGAAAAGAACAACCTGATGAATGCAAGTACGTCTTTAGCAAATTTGAAAAAAGTAAATATTTTTCGACGCAGCTGATCTGGGATCGCATAGAAAATTCCATGAAGAAGGGTAATACCAAGCTGGCGAAAACATTAAGTAAAAAACTCGGCAGTCGAGATCGCAAACAGGTTGAATTATGGATTAAGGTGCATAAGAATCCAACCAGGTATCTCAAGTCAAAAAAATTACGCAAACGTAATCTTGTCAATCGCAAAATAATTGTGCATGGCGTAAAACGCGTAGCCCGTCGTAATGCGGAACAGGCGAAAGAGATGTGGGGTACGCTAAACCGCAAGCGAGGATTTGGCCGCAAGGATCTCGGGGAGATGCAGCGTTACATCGCCTTACGATCAGCATATCAACGGCATCCCAGGGCCTATGAATGGCTCAATGAAATAAGCAAGCAGTGGGTCAATGATGATGTGCTTTACTGGCGTGCCATGTCGGCTTTGCGCATGCAGGACTGGAAAGCATTAGCAAAAGACATAAACAAGTTACCTAAGCAGGAAAAAGAGGAGCCTAAATGGCAATATTGGCTGGCGAGATCACTGGAGCAACTGGGCAAGAAAGAGCAGGCGGTTGAACTTTATGAGGAGATTGCTACCCAAACCAATTATTATGGATTTGTCGCCGCTGACAGGATTGGCGTGTCATATTCCTTTAATATGGAGCCCCTGGCCCGTGATGAACAAGTTTTTCAGGAGATTGCGCAGTTGCCCGGTATCCAGCGGGCCAAAGAACTCTATTTTGTAGACCAGCAAGATGACGCGCGCCGCGAGTGGGCCAGAGCTACGCGGAACTTCAAGAGTAACAAGTTAAAACAGGCAGCGCTGTTATCCCACGACTGGGAGTGGCACCACAATGCGATTGTGACAGTCGCGAAGACACCTCACCGCAGTGATTATGATGTTCGGTTTCCAACACCATTCAAAGAACTGGTCTTTAATAATGCCAATGCCCACGATATGGATCCTTCTTTAATATATGGTGTTGCAAGAAGAGAGAGCGCATTTCACTCCAATGCCCGATCCAGTGTAGGTGCCCTGGGGTTAATGCAACTGATGCCCGGCACCGCCAGACTGGAATCCCGGTTA
>NZ_CDLKIE010000016.1:0-3615 GCF_975902315.1 Kaarinaea lacus
ACCAGGATGACATCCGGGTCTTCACGAAGCGCAGAGCGTAATGATTCGTTAAAGCCCAGGGTGTGTCGATGAACTTCTCGCTGGTTAACCAGGCATTTCTTGCAGGGGTGCACGAATTCTATGGGATCCTCGATAGTCAGGATATGGCCGTGTTCCGTATCATTTTTATAGTCGATCATGGCGGCCAGGGTTGTTGATTTACCCGAGCCGGTAGGACCTGTTACTAACACCATACCGCGGGGATTTTCTGAAATTTCGGCGAAAATTGGCGGACACCCGAGTTGCTCAAAACTTAAAATAGTACTGGGAATGGTCCGGAATACGGCACCGGCACCGCGTTGATGATTAAACGCATTAACACGAAAACGGGCCAGGTCCGGAATCTCAAACGAGAAATCCGTTTCCAGGAATTCTTCATAGTCCTTTCGTTGTTTATCATTCATGATGTCATAGATCAGGGAATGCACGCCCTTATGGTCCATGGGCGGCACATTGATTCGACGTATTTCACCGTCTACGCGAATCATCGGTGGTTGGCCTGCGGATAAATGTAAATCGGAGGCTGAATTTTTTACACTGAAAGCGAGCAGTTCTGATATGTCCATTGCATTCCTCTACATTAACAATCTTACTTATACATCTGTCTGTGGCGACTGCTTACGCCCAGACTACAAATGAGAATCACCCATTACACGATTAATAGCGTCTCGTCGTGTAAAATACTTTATGCTGTTGATAATAATTAGATAAATAGAGGTGAGTCGTGAATTGCGGTAATCGATTACTGCGCTGAAGCCAAGACCGCATCCTACCTGTATTTTTGTCTAACTCTAACTTATTAACATAAATAATCAGACACTGATGTCAAGAATCGCTGACAATCTGGCTAAAATTTCGCAAAGAATTCATAAGGCTGCGACTGCGGCGGGTCGCGAGGCCGATAGCGTGCGCATTCTGGCCGTGAGTAAGACTCACTCAGTGGATAAAATCAGGGAAGCGTATGCTGCTGGATTAACCAGTTTTGGAGAAAGTTATGTGCAGGAGGCCATTCAGAAAATCCTGGAATTAAATGAGCTTCCACTGGAGTGGCATTTCATCGGTCCAGTCCAGTCCAATAAGACGAAAAGCATCGCTGAGCATTTTCACTGGGTGCAAAGTATCGATCGATTAAAGATCGCCACGCGGCTCAACGAACAACGACCAGAACATCTCCCACCGCTTAATATCTGTGTTCAGGTCAATATTAGTATGGAAGCCAGCAAATCAGGAATAGTGCAGCAGGCATTGCTCGAGTTTGTCGAACAGCTGCTTGATCTGCCTCGCTTGAAATTAAGGGGTTTAATGGCCATACCGCAAAAGTGCACCGATGAACACCAGCAACGGGCGATATTTCGCGAGCTTCGTCAAATGTTCGATGACTTAAATCAACAAGGTTATCAGTTAGATACGTTATCAATGGGGATGAGCAATGACCTGGAAGCCGCCGTAATGGAAGGCTCGAGTATGGTCCGCGTGGGCACGGGTATATTTGGCGCGCGACATCGTTAATACTGCGCTGTAGACAGGAAAGATCAGCTAGAATACACACCGTTACGACACACGACGATTAGAATTGTAACCACAGGTAACCTGAATGATGAACATAGTATTTATTGGTGGAGGTAATATGGCCTCCAGTTTGGTGGGTGGATTAATTGCGGACGAATTTGATGCCAGCCACATTACTGTCGTGGAAATCGATGGCGAAAAGCGTCAACGTCTTTCGCAACGTTTCGGTGTGCAAACACAGGAAAACATTGCTGGTGTTTTAGACAAGGCAGACGTGGTGGTTTTTTGTATAAAACCACAGCAGTTTAAAGACGTTGCACAAGCGAGCGCCAGCAATATTCAAGCAGCAAAGCCACTGGTGATTTCCATTGCTGCGGGTATTCGCACCACAGATATCGCCGGTTGGCTCGGCGGATCCTTTGCCATTGTGCGTGCCATGTCTAATACACCTGCGCTGGTGCAGACTGGCGCCAGTGCATTATTTGCTAATGTTCATACATCGAACGAGCAGCGTAACCAGGCCGAATCTATTTTGAGAGCGACGGGTATTGTGGAGTGGGTCGATGACGAAGCATTGATTGATGTGGTTACCGCTTTGTCTGGCAGTGGTCCAGCCTATTTTTTCCGTATCATGGAAGGATTGGTCAAAGGCGCGGAACAATTGGGTTTATCCAAAGAAGCCGCACACTTGTTAACCATTCAAACGGCCTTAGGTGCGGCTAAAATGGCATTGGAAAGTGATGAGGATATTGCTACCTTACGTGAACAAGTTACATCACCAGGCGGTACTACAGAGCAGGGACTGAAAGTTATGAATAATAACAATATTGATCAACTATTACTGGATGTGCTGGAAGCGGCTCATCATCGAGCAATAGAACTGGCGGATCAGCTGGGGGGGCGCTAAATGGGTGGTTATGGCACGAATGCTATTGAGTTCCTGATTCATACAATCTTCGGTTTGTACCTTATCGCCGTTATGTTGCGCGTGTTATTACAGCTATCACGTGCCGATTTTTACAATCCAGTTTCGCAATTTCTGGTGAAAGTAACCAATCCGCCTTTAATTCCTCTGCGCCGAATTATTCCCGGCTTTATGGGCATTGATTTCGCAGCCATCGTGTTAATGCTGGTGATTAAGGCGGTGGAGATTTTTCTTATCGTTCTTATTAAAGGCGTGTCGATTAAAATTTCAGGACTTGTGGTGTTGTCCATCGCTGAACTTTTACGGTTATTGATCAATGTTTACTTTTTCACAATTCTGATCCAGGTGATTATTAGCTGGGTAAATCCCGGTACCTATAATCCTGCTGTTTCCCTGCTTTATTCGATTAATGAGCCCTTACTAAGCCGGGCCAGGCGCCTGATTCCACCCATATCAGGTTTTGATTTGTCGCCTATTGTAGTGATCATTTTGTTGCAACTCCTTTCCATGTTATTGATTCAACCCATTACGGATCTGGGGCAGGGCCTGGCTGTTGGCAGGTTCTAATGGCAAGCAGAGTGCTTATTACTGGAATGATGAAACCCTGATCCTGAGTATATCGGTGCAACCTGGCGCCAGTAGAAACACCCTGGTGGGTATTCATGGGCAGCACATCAAGGTTCGGCTAACCGCACCTCCCGTTGAAGGCAAAGCAAATCAATCACTTAAAAAACAGCTGGCGAAATGGTTCAAGGTTCCGGCTGCGCAAGTTTCCATCCGAACAGGGCTTACCTCAAAGCGAAAAATTGTGCATATAAAGCAACCCAGGTGCCTTCCCGACTTTATTGAAACTCCTTAACAAACAAAGACTAGCTATCGCTATCAAGCATCGCCGCTACGCGCCGAAATAATAAACTCAAGGTTGAGTATTTAGCGTGTTTTGTGAACCAAAGCACCATTCCATTGTGAATGCGTGATTATTTCTAAACTTCTATGGTCGCGGGCCGCTATTGAAACTGTAGCTCTGGGTTTTACTACGATAATTAACCACTTAGGTACTATGGGATGGCGAAGGACGAATTTTCATTACAATTACAACAGTATCATCGTTGGAAAACGGACATCATTAAAAATATAGAAAC
>NZ_CDLKIE010000017.1:0-2973 GCF_975902315.1 Kaarinaea lacus
AAATAGTTTTTATTAACTTTAACGTTCCCGCTATAAATTAAATCTGTTTTTATATTAAGTAACGTATTTAATCAGTTATATTTTTTTTTACAACGAAAAAATACTTATTCGATGATATTTTTTTATTAATTGCGCATAAACTCTAAAATTTTGCGAGATACATGATTAACAATTCGCCAAATTATTCTTTATCCATATAAGTAACGTAAAGTTTAGATACTAACAATGATTAACCCCAGGTAAAGGCAGGGTACTAATGATGATCTGAAATGTTTGCGTGGCGAGCGTCAAACTACTCGCTTATCTGGTTTGCAAACTACAGATAAAGGTAATAAATAGTAGGTAGTAGGAAATAATTATTTCGCTAATTAGCTAGCGAAATACAAAGATATAAAACGGCCAGAGGTAACAGGAATCAGTTGAGCGTCCAGGCTACTTTGTTATCTACTGTCAACCAGTCATAAAGTTCATCAACTGGCATTGGTTTGGCATAATAATAGCCTTGCACCTGGTCGCAACCCATTTGCTTCAACAGGTCAACAGTTTGGCCATCTTCCACACCTTCAGCAATGACGCGTAAACCAAAGTTATGCCCCATACCAATGGTAGTGCCGACGATCAACCTGTCATCTTCATCTGCTGCCATATCCTTGATAAAGGTGCGATCAATTTTCATTTCATTAACTGGCAATCGCTTTAAATAGGCTAATGAAGAATAACCTGTACCATAGTCGTCGATGGAAATCTGCACACCAAGATCACTGAGTTGATTTAGCAAATTCAATCCCATATTAGGATCCTGCATCATAGCGCTTTCGGTAATTTCCAATATCAAACGATCAGGTTGAATATTATTTTTTTGCAGCAGCATCCTGGTATAACCAACCAGCGAATCATCACGCAAGCTACACGCTGATATATTCACTGCAATCGCAATATCCAGACCGGAGCGCGCAAACGCTGTTGCCTGGCGCATGGCATTATTTAATACCCAAACGGTTAATGGTTTAATAACACTGCTCTGCTCAGCCAGGGGAATAAATTCATTAGGCGGAATTAAACCCAGTTCCGGATGGTTCCAGCGCAATAATGCCTCGACACCGGAAATAGCGCCGGTTTTAATATTCACCTTGGGTTGGTACACAAGATACAAACTGTCATTATTGATCGCCTTGCGTAACTCCGCCATCAATGCCAGTCGACGCGGGTCATAATTATCTATTTCTTTTTCATATACAATTAGCGGTTGGCTACTCAATTTAGCATTATGCAAAGCCACCTCGGCTTGACGCACCAATTCAGTCGCCTCAGTAGTAAAGCGCGGAGCCAGCGATACTCCAACCTGGGTACCTATGTCCAATGCCATACTGGATAACTCGAAAGATGAAGACATGGCGGCTATAATACGGTGCGCTATGGATATCGCCCTGGTTTCTGAATCCAGATCATTGAGCACAACAACAAACTTTCCACCCGAATATTTTGCAGTAAAATATTCTTCTTCGCTGCTATCCCCGCGGGAGAGCTTTTCTACGCTTTCGCTAATTCTGTTAGCAGCAATTTGCAGTATCTTGTCACCACTGTCATACCCCACTGACTTGGAAATATCACTGAAGTTTTCCAGTGAAAATAACAGCATTGCAACAATTCTGTCTTCCTCCTGAACATGCCTCAGTATATTTCGTAAGTGATCGCATAAGCTCGCTGTATTCGCAAGCCCCGTCAAAGAGTCAAAGCCTGCCAAATGTTTGGTGTGTTCCTGCGCTTTTTTGATTTGATCAATCTGTCGCGTCAGCTCAATAACCTGTAGATGCTGATTAGACACCGTTTCCTTTTTAGCGGAACCGCCTTCCTTGACCATTTGCGACAAAAAGTGATTTTCCAATAAAGAGTTAATTCGGGTAATTACTTCTGTTTCACCAAATGGCCAGCCAATCACTTCTTTAGCGCCTGCTTTTATCGCGCTACTGGTGACATCAGAGTTAACGTCGCGCGTTAAAACCAGGATTGGTACATTGTAAATGCAAAGCTCCTGATGCAAGTTTTGTAGTACCTGCAAATGTGATCCATTGGTGTTATCGATATTTAAAACAACGAGTGCAGGAATTTTGCTTTTTTCGACGATTCTTTCACTACTAGCTGGTTTGCTATTTGTGATATTTCGAAAGCCATGAGCGTGTAATATATTTTTCAGCGCAAGAACATTCACCAGATCATTATCAACGAGCAAAATTCTGGCGTTAATTAGTTTGTCTTCTGGAATCACACTCACACCCCGTAAAAATTACAACGTATGCGGGATAGGTCAATACCCAGCATACTTCCCCTATAAGTATCGAATGATTACGCAATTTCTTTACGGATTTGTTCTACCAGGTCACATTTCCTTTCCCGACAAGTCATTGATTATCTTACGTAAAATAAAGAATCTGTTCCTGTATCGAATTTTGCCGCTGAATTTACTAAAGAAGCTTAGATCACCCTGATTGCACACCATCAAACCGGTCAAGAGTTATGGAAATTGACCGAAATATACTATGTGTCAGGACTAACCGGGAATCGATTTAACTACTGATAATTTAAGAGAATTTTAGTGATAAGGAATACACCTGAAGGGAACCAAACACTGTACCGATTGATGCCGGTTGAAATACTACTACAACTGGCAGCTCTTGCTATTTTTGCTCATAACTACTGGGGGCAGTTGCCGGAAAATCATATCATCACTTTTGTGACCATCATTTCTTCGGTAAATCTTTATCGTTTTATTGTTGTTTTTTACCTGCGTTACTTTGGCGACTCCAAAGCTGAAGGTCATGGCACATTTGCCAGCATTAATTTTTTACTTGGCAATTTTCTTTCCGGGCTTAGCTGGGGGGGTGGTTTTGTATTGCTAAGTATCATAAGCAATAAACTTGCATTATCGGATACCCTGGTGCCGGTATTAATGGCCTGTGTAGTTATGGCAAGCCT
>NZ_CDLKIE010000018.1:0-2942 GCF_975902315.1 Kaarinaea lacus
GGATATAATTGCAGAAGCCCATAACACTTTAGGTTGGGCCTTTAAATCAATATTCATTGACACATAATCTCTATCCAGGCCTGGCTCTATTTACGAACCAGGCGTACGACCATAATATTTGAACCTTGTCTATTTACTGCTAAGAATATTTACGGCGACCTACTCCTGGTCCTGGTATTGCGCGGATGAGTACTCCTCGTTCCACGGCGCCACTTTAAACAATAGCAACATACCGGGAATTGCAATGATGGTGCAAAATATAAAGAAGTTGGTCCAGCCGATAGAGTCCACGATAAAACCAACTGACGCATTGGCGAAGGTTCGGGGAACTGCCATAAAAGCAGTAAACAGCGCAAACTGGGTAGCCGTATACCTGGGGTGGGTTGATCGAGCAATAAATGCAGTAAAGGCCGCTGTTCCAAGCCCTACCCCCAGGTATTCCATACTAATCACGATAGCCAGGGCAACTTTATCATTACCCAACGTGGATAGAATAACAAAACCTATTATCGTTATCATTTGAACAGCGCCAAACAACCACAACGCCCTGTTGATCCCGATCTTCACCATCAACAATCCGCCAAGCATTCCACCGATGATTGTGGGCCAGAGCGCGGCATTTTTCGCAATCAGTCCAATTTCCGTTTTGGTAAACCCCATATCCAGATAAAATGGTGTAGCCAACGCAGTCGCCATATTGTCACCGATTTTATACAGGAACATAAAACACAACATAAACATTGCGTACTTAACGCCGTTGCGCCCGAGAAATTCTTTGAACGGATCAACGATGGCTTCCTTCAGGGTTCTGGGTGGAACCATGCTTTTCTCTTTCACCGCAAGCGTCATACCGATACCAACCAACATGAACAAACCGGTGATTTGAAATACTGTATCCCAGGGCAAATGATCTGCCAGAATCAAAGCCAGTGATCCCGGTATCAGTCCAGAGATACGGTACGCGTTTATATGTATCGAATTACCCAGGCCCAGTTCTTCATCTGGCAAAATTTCCCGTCGGTAGGCGTCAATGACAATATCCTGGCTGGCGCTAAAAAACGCGACTGCTGCACTGAGTGCCGCAATTGTCCAGATAGATTGCTGGGGATCAAACATGCCAAATGTAGCAACGACAATTAACAGGGCGACTTGCGTTATTAACAGCCAACCACGCCTGCGTCCCAGGAAAGGCGGCACATAGCGATCCATAAAAGGCGACCAGACAAATTTCCAGGCATACGGAAACTGAATAATGGCAAACAATCCGATCGTGGAAAGATCAACACCTTCGGTGCGTAGCCAGGCGGGAACAAGTGAAATCAGGATATAGAGCGGCAAACCTGAAGTGAATCCCGTAAATACACAAATGAGCATTCTGCGATTAAAGACAGATTTCCAGAAGTTGCTCTGTGTCATATTTATATTATTCCTTGCTAACGGATTTACTGATTATGTTGCGGTTTGGCGGGACAATAGCCAGGTCGACACCGGACACATCACGTTTTTGAAAAGCGGAGATTGAACGGCCACACGGTACCACAAAAATTATCTAAAATTACAATGCCTTAAGCATAGTTGTAAAATCTGCTTACCGCTAGCTCATGTTCTCGCCACTTACTGTTGATATCCTCGGCAATTTGGCGGTAACACCTTAAGGAAATTTTCCAATTGACTAAATTTCCTACATAATACGCGTCTATTGTTTGTGAACCACGAGAGAAAACTGTGAAACTGAGCGTCGACGAATTTAAAAACTGGAAAAATCGCCGTATCACACTGCTCGGCATGTCGGGTGTGGGTAAAACGTTTTTGTCGAACATCCTGATGAATGCCAACTGGTTCCATTATTCAGGTGATTATCGCATTGGTACCCGTTATCTGGATGAAGCCATTCTGGATAATATTAAACAGCAAGCGATGCAGGTACCCTTTTTACGCGATTTATTGCGCTCGGATTCCATTTACATTTGTAACAACATTACTGTAAACAATTTACAACCTGTCGCCAGTTTTCTCGGAAAATTAGGAAATCCGGAATTGGGTGGTTTACCGCTGGATGAATTCAAGCGCCGTCAGCATCTGCACAGGGATGCGGAAATAGCCACCATGAAAGACATTCCCGACTTTATCAACAAAGCCAGGGAAATATACGGCTACGAACATTTTATCAATGACGTTGGCGGAAGTATTTGCGAACTGGATGATGACGAAGTTACCCGTATCCTGACGGAACATACCATGATTCTGTATATCAAAGCTTCCAAAGAAGACGAACAAGAGTTGATTCATCGTGCTGAAGTAGATCCGAAGCCGCTCTACTATCGCGAAGAATTTCTGGATGAACAACTTGCAGTCTATAAGCAGGAAAAAAACATTGAATTTGTTGCCATGATTGATCCTGATGATTTTGTGCGCTGGATATTTCCGAAATTGTTTTATGCCCGCATTCCCCGCTATGAAGCCATCGCCAATCAATATGGCTATACCGTGACTACCAAGGAACTGTATCAGGTGCGCGATGAAAAAGATTTTCTGGATCTATTAGCCATCGCTGTCGGTCGGCAATCATAGTTGACCGACTATACTGACTATTATATAGAAACAAACAAGTCTAAAAATGAAACTTAGAGAACACGCGTAATGCCACTCGTTGCCAATTCCAGTTTACCGACTTTTGAGCGCCTGAAGCAGGAGGGGGAAACTGTACTAACGCCTGACCGGGCTGCTCATCAGGACATACGGGAACTGCATGTTGGATTACTTAACATGATGCCTGATGCCGCGTTGGCTGCCACAGAACGACAGTTTTTTCGCCTGGTCGGTGAAAGTAACCAGATTGCACAGTTTCACATGCACCCTTTCAGTATCCCGGAACTTGAACGCAGCCCTGAAGGCAAAGCGCATATTGAGCAATATTACGAAACATTTGCGCAGATCAAGCA
>NZ_CDLKIE010000019.1:0-4269 GCF_975902315.1 Kaarinaea lacus
CGCAGCGGCGCATCCACCGGGCAAGGGCCATTAAAGTCCTTGTCGTTGGCGATTCTCACCGGCGCTACTGTAGTAGGTAATCTGAATAGGTCACCGCGCCGGTTATTGTAGGCACGTAATACACCCCACATTCCAGTCCACCAACCATCGTGTGAGGCATCCATGGAATATCCGTAGTCATCTGAACCACCGCGACCACCCTGCACGGGTACTGGCGGGATGGTCAGGGTGAATTGTTCCGAGATACCGCCAGCGTGCGCCGCGCGCCAGCCAGAGTTGCCTGCTTTACCATGCGCTGATCCACCCTGCAACCACTTCAAACCATGAATCGTAGCATTGTGTTCTTCTTCGTGACCACCGGATTGCATCTTCAAGCGAACGAGGTCACCCGTAAATGCCCGCAACATGGGTGTGAAGGGATCGCCCGGATTCACGCCTCTGGTATTAATAGGCGGTGGAAAACGGGTACCGTTGATGGCCGTGGTGCCATCCGGTTGCACGTTCAATTCCGGTATTGCGCGATCTGTCCGTGAAGCCATGGCAAGCGCCAGATCACCGGCGTCACCATCCGCCTGCATACCCGGTTTGCCATCTGGTCCAATCTTGTTGGGATCGTAAATACGCAATCCGACTGGCTCATTGCGATAGTTCACTACCATCATACCCGGATCCTGTACGTCAATGGCTTGCGGACAGGGACGCTGTGGACAACCGGGAACTAACGGCAAACCAGTGGCTGGATCCACTGCACCACCGGCCACTTCCAGTATCAAATCGGGGAATACTGGCGCCACTTGCACACGCGCCGGCGGATTAATAGCAAACCGGAATGCATCCTGGATATTGCCATTAAATGCGGGATTACCCAGATTGGCTACCACAGGGGCCGCGCCCGGTCCGGTGCCTGGTAAAGGCTCACCTAACTGACCTGCACCCACATAAACACCGGCTTCGTACGCGTGTTGAAAGTCACTGTATTCCAGATAGAACTCGCGGAACGGTGGTTTATCATCCGCGGGTAAGATGGCCGCTTGCCAGGCAGTGGGACCGCCATCCGTTAATGTACGACCGTCAGTAGTAGTGAACGTCCGGCGCGGCGCACCGCTCGCTGGATCATGCCCCAATGGTGCACCGGTTTCGTTATGTACCCAGGTCGATCCCGCAGGTTCGGTTAACACCGTTGCATATAGACCAATCTGTTGATGTGTTGAAGGACCATAGTGGTCGTGGGTAAAGATAATACCCAGGCCACGATCCTCACCGTCGGTATTCACCACCGGATCGGCGAACCAGCGTTGCGTGGTTGTGCGCGCCCCCATCCAGTGTGCCGCCAATTCTGCTGGCGCCACAGTACTGAAATAAGGATGAGGTTCCGCATGAAGGAGACCTGCAGGCACAACGTTAGCCGGCGACCCCGAGCCCGCCACGTGCGTACCGAGACCACCTATTATACCGGGTGGGCATTCCGTACCATCAATATGACAATTTAAAGCGTGTATACGTTCTTGAATGGCACCGGGTGAGAAAGTACCGTCTTCATAGTTCCAGCCATTGGCTGCGCCATCTGCTGTGGTGAGATCCCACTTGGGTAAATGAATGTGCTGGCCAATAATATCCGTCGGGGTACGAACCTGATAATCGTCCGCCTCGTACACTTCCGGCACCAGGTTGGAATGATGAAACACAGCGCAATCAAAACTGTTGATCCGCATCACTAACGGTTGACCGGGTCTTTCCTTGGTAATAGTAGGAACTGCATCCTGCCACAGCGCAATGATACGTTGTTGTGGATAATGATAACCTACTTTGTTGATAACCGCGTCGTATTGGATATTGGCAGCTTTGTAAATCCGTGGCGTATCAGCGTTAAACGTACTTGTCATACCAGGAATCATGCCATTGGTATCGGCCATCGTTGTTAAGCCACCACCAAAGAATTGTCCGGCGACACCTGCTCCCAAGCGTAAGCCTGTGTCATCAATACAGGGCTCATGATACGGCGCACCAACCGCAGGTTTTTGTCCGTTGGTAATGAAACCATCGTCGTTAGCAGTACAGTTTGCCGGTGTGCCATCCGGATAGGAACTTGCATGACACCTTTCGGCATGGTATGCCATGGCCACATGCTCTACATCGGTGCCGGTCTCGGGGTAGAACACTGCCTGGGCTTTACCAATGACCTTGGTAAAATCTATAGGAGATACCACGTTGTGATGATCGACACCACCTGCGGCGTAACCCAGTAAGGCAGCCCGGGGTAATCCACCATCCCAGCCATCAGCTTGTTCTGGTATTAAGTTAGCGAACAAATCTGCGAGTGCTGGATCTCCTTGCGCAGCCGTGACTTCGTCAGGTGTCACCATGTCCAATGGTGGTGACGGCGGGCGATGACCGATTACATCTTCCATGCCGGCAACCCAGAATGGATAACCGGGATTCTTTGCAACTGGGCGCGCAACATCAGACAAACTGCCCGCCGGTTGTTGTCCCACAACGATACCAGTGGCCGGATCGATAACATCGACCGGTAGTGGATTGTTCTTTACTGTTACAGCACCGGGCATCGGCGCCATGGGTTTGCCCGGCAAGGGGACAACCGCAGGGATGGGTACACCGGCTACAATTTCCCCATCGGGCAAGGCACGTGCACCTATTGCGGGTGTGCCGTCAACTAAGTCAAACGCCCCGATATGGAACCCGGGATTTTGTGCAGTTCCTCCACTAACCTGCAGTACCGTACCGGCTTCAAAGGTATCGTGGTGGCGCCAGTGATACCACATACCTTGGGCAAAGTGCGGATAAAAATGGCAATGGAAAATTGCGTCACCCGCGGATTTATTACGGTTACCGGAACCACCAAAGTTAATTTCATAGGTATAGCCAATACCAGGTCCAATACCTTGCGCATCCAGGTAATTGGAATTGTCATCATCGGGATTATATAACCATTGATGGTTATGCAAGTGGAACACGTGCTGCTCCTGGCCCACGTGTACATTTCGAATCTTGGCAAAATCGCCCACATAGCTATGGTGTATGTTGGCCGGATCTTCTGTATATAAAGCTTTCGTGGCTTTAGGACCCGTCGCAAGGCAAGGACCTGTGCCCAGGTCTTCTGGTCTGCAATTTTCTAGACCAAAGTTTGCTGGCACATCCACCAATGTAGCCGGGTCGCCTACGGTAAAGGATGTTAAAAAGAACTCTTCATAGGCGCAGGTCAAACAATCGTGCATGGGGCCTACACCCAGGCGGTTAGCGATAATCTCGGAACCGATCCCACCGGAACCGTAGTTAATCATAAAACCATCTTTTACACCTTCCAATACGTAACGAAAGACATCGTTGCCGCCCGCTGCTGCAGCTTCATAGAATCCAGGGAATGCTTGTTTAGTGGATGGTTCATCGTGCCACACGGAAGCAAAATCACGAAACGGTTCCAGACGATTCGGTACTGAGGGATTACGTTTACCCACTTCTTCCAAAGGATAAGTTTCTTTTGGAAAATGACCCAATCGACCTTGGTATGGTCCATTTGGCGCAGGCTCTAATGCCCCGGAAGGACCATAACCCACAAAGCCATTGATCTCCGAATGCACGATCGTATTGCTCGCAGTATCGATCATGTTCAGGATAGGTAATCCGTCTTTTCCTTCTGCAATCCAAATACTGGCTCCCAGGTTTGCGCCGGTACTCGGCGGCAGATCAGTTGGAGCATTACAATCAACGGCAGGATACCGTGCTTCATAATTGATAATGGGATGCCCAGTTGCAGTTGTTTTTTGCTGACCGCAGGTTGGCGATGTGGGATCAAGATCCATCGACGCCAGGCGCATTTCTTCTTCGGTAAGTTGACCACGATAAATAGCGGAGTTGGCAGGTTCAACAATGACTTCACCAAGGAGCAGGTTCGCGGAATTACCCTGGTTGGCATCA
This sequence comes from Kaarinaea lacus, assembly GCF_975902315.1. NCBI lineage: Bacteria > Bacillati > Cyanobacteriota > Cyanophyceae > Nostocales > Nodulariaceae > Kaarinaea > Kaarinaea lacus. The sequence continues at coordinate 3,934 of NZ_CDLKIE010000019.1, forward strand.
CTCCCTACAGTGCTCGCCATCCCCCTCACCGCGTATGCACCTTCTTTCACGGCGTATAATTGGTAGGTCTCAGGAACACCGCGTCGAACAGTCGTATCAAGATTGTTGCCGACGTAGGCACCGTCATCCTCGTTTGGTCCTCTCACATAATGCAAACCATTCACGTGCATACTGATAATACGTTCAGCCACCTGATCATTAATCAGTGTATTAAATAAAGGAGGAACATTTTCAGGCGGCTGGTTAGGATTTGCGTTTGGCGTCAGGCGATTCTCCAGGTTAATGGTAAGACAGTCGCCTTCCCGTACACGCAATACTAAAGGTCGTGGTCGTTTA
>NZ_CDLKIE010000020.1:0-3236 GCF_975902315.1 Kaarinaea lacus
CCGGAAAAACGCCGTGAATACCGCAATCGTGTACTAAAAGTCACACTGGATGACCTGAAACGTGTGGGATCTACTTATTTTGATCCTGGCAAAGCCAGTTCTGCGGTGATTACCAATGCGGCTACCCTGGATCAAGTGGGCGATCTGGGCATGGACGTCATTAAATTATAATCAAGTCTCGGTAGAAAAATGAGAATCGGATACCTAAGTTCGCGGCTTATCGTGATAATAAATGTAATTGGTATATTATTGTGCTTAACCACGTCGGTATGGATTTATTTAACGCACTCTGATGTAACCCCTGAAAAAACCGAGCGGGTGTTTCAGAAAAACATTAAAGAAGCGAATAAGATTCGAAACCTGGATACATTTCGTCAGGTTCACCAGAGTATATTGCTATCTCATAAACGAGCGTTGAACTCACATTTTGAAAACGTCAAACCCATCTATTGGTTAGCCGTTATAGCCATTATCATTTTTATAATTAATACGTTTATCTTTTGGCAACTGGTGAAAGCGAAGTCGATCAGAATACGTTGAGATTGGAAAAGCTGATATTCAAAGTAGCGCGATACGCGCTTAGTTAAACTAAAGCTGCTGTATATTTTTCTTCGAGTTTTTTTACGTATGCCAGTAATTCATCAAGAACGTGTAGTCTTTCCGTAAATTCAGTTCCTTCATTTTTTATTGTTTCTATTTTCTCCCGCAACATGGGTATTGTTAGCGCATGAGAACTGGTGTCGGTAAACAAACGGTGGTTCTGATATTCTTCCCACTGCAATTTTTCTGCTTCAGACAAACTTTCCGGAAAATTACGCGCCTTATAACGAATCAATAGCTCTGGCAGGCGCTCGTCATTGAAAGTGAATTGCTGGTTTTGCAATTGTTCTGCGTTTGCCTCTCTGATGGTGGGAAAAGACTGCTTGTCGCTATCGTTGAAAAAACCGTCGTATAGCTTAAATTCCGGATCATCACTGGTTTCGTACTCTGGTTTGGCAAATACACTACGTAGTTTATCTGATAACTTTTGCGATTGTTTCAACGTCATTAAATTTTTTAAACAAAGATCCAGCTTCACATTGAGTCGCCTGGATGATGCAGTATCCAGAGTACTAAGCGGCACAATTATCGGGCACTTGTTGATATGAACAGCTTTTACAGGAATGCGATCAATCCCTTCAGGTAACTGGTCAGACGGTGTAAATAGTCGTTTTTTGATTTCTTCTACGCCCAGCTCTATTAAAGCAGTTGGATCCTCGCTAAGATCATAGACAATAATGGCGTTTTTGTTTATAGGGTGCATCGCCAGCGGAGCGACGATTGCCATGCAAGACTTTGCCGCCGTATATCTTGAAGATACATGAATGACGGGGGTCATCTCTCGAACGTTAAGCATTTTAGCTATTTTCTGTTTGCTTTTGTTTGAGTAGACATAGTCGAACAATTTCGGCTGTTGGTTTTTAATCAACCTGGCCATTTCGATGGTGGCATAAACGTCAGACATTGCGTCATGCGCCATGCTATGTTCGATACCGTTTTCCTTAGTCAATAACTCTAACTTGAAACTGGTATTGCCTTCAGCGTTTTTTGGCCAGTTTATACCATCAGGTCTGAGCGCATGCGTCAATCGCACCACATCAATAATATCCCAACGGGTATTACCATTTTTCCATTCGCGCTCATAAGGATCGAAGAAATTTCGGTAGAAGGCATAGCGCATGAATTCATCATCAAATCTTATGTTGTTATAGCCAACCACACAGGTATTGGGTGTTGAGAATTCATGATGGATGGCTTTAATGAATTCGTACTCCTTCAGGCCTTTTTCATTCACAGTATCTGGCGTGATACCTGTCACCAAACAGGATACGGGTTCGGGTAAAACTTCCTCACTTAATTGACAATATATGGTCAGCGGATCGCTAATGATATTCAATTCTTCGTCGGTGCGAATACCGGCAAACTGTGAGATACGATCACGTTTACTGTCGATACCAAAGGTTTCCAGATCGTACCAATATAGACTTTTTGGGTGACTCACGGTAATTGAAAGGGTTTTATTAGTTGTTGTTAATGTATGAAACAGTAGTCCTGCTAACTAATAGTATACGATCGACTACGAGATGGCTAACTCACCGAATCAGCTACTGACGAACATTTATATTCTATGTGCATATACCCATAGTCATTAGCCAAAATCCATTTTTGGTGTCAATTGCCTGATAGTCTTTTATCTTCTTGTTTTGCCACTACTTTACTGAGCCGCTTCAGGCTGCCACATAATTATATGTTCAAAATTTGCGATATTTTTGCTATAACAAAAATATCAATGTTGTGATCGCATTTTGTTCAGGTCATATTCTGCAACATGCGCATCCAGGAATTCGCCAAAGGGTTTATGAAGGGGGTAAACCTATGAAACGCGCTACTCTACTCTTCTTTTGTCTGCTTTTTTTACCAATGCTATTAACAGCAGGCGAAAATGCACGCGTCGCACGTTGTTTTGCCGAGAATGGCGACGTTATTTATTCCGATTTTCTATGTAGTACTTTCGAGAACAAAAACCCACACTTTATGTCTGATGATGCCGTTGATCAGCATATTCGAGCAAGGGATCTTCCATTAATCAGTTCAGGAACGCTTTCTTCCACAGAACTCTCGTCAATTACAGACCAGGCAGTATCACAGTGTTCAAAACGTTTTGATCAATACTTCAAACGCAAGCATCGTTCAGTTTCAGATGCACCGGCGATAGCTTTCACTGATGTTACGCAACAATACAAAAAAGGTTCCAATGTTTCCATATCGGTAGCAGGTGTCGTTCAGTATGTGGAAGGTAATACGAGCAAAACAGCCTATATAGAATGTACCGCACAAAAATTTAATGCGGAGAATAACTGGCAGGTGGGATTCCTGGAAAAATAATGGGCGCATAGTAGCGCCCATTAACTTAAAGATTTAAGCAGGGAGGTTTAATCAAAGCTCTGATGCCCTTTCTGTGTTCGTACTATATAAAAACGTTGCAGCAATAGCAGGATTAACAATAATCCAAGATGCCCGATACTACCCGCACCCATACTATCCTCTCCTGCGGCATTTGTAACCACCAAGTTCATCGTCATCGTACTGGTCTCTGGTGGGTTGCCATTATCAGCAACAGCGACAAAAATCGTATATGAATCCTGTTGCAAAACCACCGGATCAATCGTCAGGGTATCAGGCGCGTTATCCAGATC
>NZ_CDLKIE010000021.1:0-2604 GCF_975902315.1 Kaarinaea lacus
ATACCTTGCAGGAAATGCTGACTGTGAAATCCGATGACGTCAATGGTCGTACCAAGATGTATAAAAACATCGTCGACGGTGACCATAAGATGGATGCCGGTATGCCGGAGTCTTTCAATGTACTGGTGAAAGAAATTCGCTCACTGGGCATTGATATCGAATTAGAGCAAGAGTAATAGCATATTTAAAACAGTTTCAGGCCACGTAACTCGATTAAAGTCCGCGAAATGCGGCAGGAGATACAATGAAAGATCTACTTAAGATACTCAAAAGCCAAGGTCAATCTGAAGATTTTGATGCGATTCGCATCGGTTTGGCATCACCTGAAAAAATTCGCTCATGGTCCTACGGTGAGGTGAAAAAACCGGAGACCATCAATTACCGAACATTTAAACCGGAACGGGATGGTTTGTTTTGCGCCAAGATATTTGGTCCCATTAAGGATTACGAATGCTTGTGTGGTAAGTACAAGCGATTGAAGCATCGGGGCGTTATTTGCGAAAAATGTGGTGTTGAAGTGACATTGGCCAAGGTGCGTCGTGAACGCATGGGGCACATTGAGCTTGCCAGTCCCGTTGCTCATATCTGGTTTCTTAAGTCTCTTCCATCACGTATTGGCTTGTTGCTTGATGTAACGTTGCGTGATATTGAGCGCGTCTTGTACTTCGAGGCTTTCGTGGTCATTGACCCGGGTATGACTCAGCTTGAACGTGGCCAATTGTTAACTGACGAGCAATACCTCGATGCCATCGAAGAGTACGGGGATGAATTTGATGCCCGTATGGGTGCGGAAGCTGTTTACGAATTATTGCGCAGTCTTGATCTTCAGAAGGAAATGACTGAGTTGCGTGAAGAGATTGAAGCAACCAAGTCTGAAACCAAATACAAGAAATTGACCAAACGGTTGAAGCTGGTTGAAGCATTTATTGATTCGGGGAACAAGCCTGAATGGATGGTAATGACTGTGTTACCTGTGTTGCCTCCGGAATTGCGTCCCCTGGTTCCTCTTGACGGTGGTCGTTTTGCGACTTCTGATCTAAATGACTTATATCGCCGTACCATAAACCGTAACAATCGCTTGCGTCGTTTGCTGGAGTTAAACGCGCCAGACATTATCGTGCGCAATGAGAAACGCATGTTGCAGGAGTCAGTTGACGCGTTGCTGGATAACGGTCGCCGTGGTCGCGCAATTACTGGCTCTAATAAGCGTCCGCTTAAATCTCTTGCCGATATGATTAAAGGTAAGCAGGGTCGCTTCCGCCAAAACTTGCTCGGTAAGCGTGTTGATTACTCGGGTCGTTCCGTCATCGTGGTAGGTCCAACACTCAAACTTCACCAGTGTGGATTGCCCAAGAAGATGGCTTTGGAATTGTTTAAGCCATTCATTTTCAGCAAGCTTGAGTTACGTGGTTTGGCGACAACCATTAAAGCTGCGAAAAAAATGGTAGAGCGTGAGGGGCCGGAGGTATGGGACATCCTTGAAGAAGTAATTCGTGAACATCCCATCATGCTAAACCGGGCGCCAACGCTGCACCGCCTGGGTATTCAGGCATTTGAACCGGTGCTGATAGAAGGTAAAGCGATTCAATTGCACCCATTGGTATGTACTGCATTTAATGCGGACTTTGATGGTGACCAGATGGCTGTCCATGTGCCGCTTTCCATTGAAGCGCAAATGGAAACTCGTGCATTAATGATGTCCAGTAACAATATACTGTCACCTGCAAATGGCGAGCCTATTATCGTGCCTTCGCAGGACGTGGTACTGGGACTTTATTATATGAGTCGTGATGCGGTAAATGCGCCGGGCGAAGGAATGGTTTTCGCTAACATTGAAGAAGCTCAGCGCGCCTATCAAAGCGGTGTTGCGAAATTACATGCCAAGGTCAAAGTCCGGGTACAGGACGTAACAACCAATGAAGAAGGTGAAAGAGTCTATATACAGCGAATTATTGATACTACGGTTGGTCGTGCTCTGATAATGGCTATATTGCCGAAACAGCTCTCTGTTGATACCGTCAATCAGCCCATGACCAAGAAAGCAATTTCCGGCGTCATTAATGTTTGTTATCGCCAGGTGGGTTTGAAAGAAACGGTTATTTTTGCTGACCAGTTGATGTATATGGGATTCCATTACTCAACAAAGGCTGCCGTATCATTTGGTATTAACGATATGGTAATTCCAAATGACAAGTATCCAATTATTGACAAAGCCGAAGCCCAGGTTAAGGAAATCGAAGACCAATATAATTCTGGCCTGGTTACTAATGGTGAGCGTTACAACAAGGTTGTTGATATCTGGTCGAATACCAATGACCAGGTGGCCAAAGCCATGATGGATGGTTTAGGGACTGATGACGTTGTTGACGCTCAGGGTGCTACCGTAAAGCAGAAGTCGTTTAACTCTATCTTTATGATGGCCGACTCAGGGGCGCGGGGTAGTGCGGCCCAGATTCGTCAGTTAGCCGGTATGCGCGGACTCATGGCGAAACCGGATGGTTCCATTATCGAAACGCCGATTACGGCAAACTTCCGTGAAGGTCTCGATGTATTGCAATACTTTATTTCGACTCACGGTGCTCGAAAAGGTCTGGCGGATACGGC
>NZ_CDLKIE010000022.1:0-2564 GCF_975902315.1 Kaarinaea lacus
AAAGAACACAGCAATGTCATCGCTCCAGATATTCATCCTGCAGAAGTCGTGTTAAAAACGCTTTCTCAACAGCAGGTAGCCAGGATAAATGCACACCTGAACCAGGCGCTTGATCAGTATTTCAGTTACCCTCGACTGGCAAGACGAAATGGTTGGCAAGGCACAGTAAAACTGGGCTTACGCATTGAATCAAATGGCCAGCTTACCAACATTCAAGTATTATCAACGTCAGGATTTCCGGTTCTGGATCAGGCCGCACTCAATACACTTAACCGGATTTCCAGTTTACAGAATGCCAGTATCTGGCTAAACGGCCTGCATTTGGATACTGTGCTGCCCGTACATTATAAATTAGTGGATATTTAAAACCGATTATGGGAAATCGTCTATCAAAAATCTACACGCGTACTGGTGACAAGGGTACAACAGGCCTAAGTGATGGCAGCCGTGTTAACAAAGATCACGCCCGCATAAAAGCAATAGGTGATATAGATGAACTCAATAGCGTGCTCGGGATCGTACTAGCGCGGGATCTTGAAGCTGGCATACAGGATATACTCATTAATATTCAGCACGATTTGTTTAACCTGGGTGGAGAATTATCACTCCCCGGGCATCGGCTTATCGGGCAACAGCATGTCACAGACCTGGAACAACAGCTCGATAATCTCAATGAGAACCTCGAACCACTCAAAGATTTTATATTACCCGGAGGTACACCCGCTGCGGCATACATTCATCTGGCGCGAACGGTGTGCCGCCGCGCAGAACGCAGCCTGATAAGCCTGCATAACGAAGTGGCTGTATCTGAATTTATTCTGCAGTACGTGAATAGACTATCGGATTTATTGTTTGTGCTGGCCCGGCACATTAATAAACAGAACGGACATCCTGACATTCTCTGGCAAGCAGAGCGCAAATCATAAAGCAGCAACTAATAGCGCCAGCCATCTCGCTCAAATCAATCCCACACAACAAATCGGCTACTGAAGTTGGCTGGCACCCGGATGATCTATGCCTGCAAACGGAGTGGAGAACCTAGGGCGGTAGAAAATCGATTGGGTAAGTTACAATCAATGTTTCAACTTCTTTCGGTCCAAAGTTGAATAGCTTGATGCGCGCAATCAATTTCTTCTCGAGCGCAGGTGAATTCAATTCGCTGGATACAATTTTCACATTGGTAACAGCACCAGTCGGATCGATGGTTATTTCAATGACGATTTTCCCTTCCAAAGTTGGATCTTTGCGCAATGCTCGATTGTAAATGGAATATATAGATCCCTTGTTTTTATCAAACACCAGAGAAACTTCTTCGTAAGTACGACTAGGCTTTTTACTTCGTTTGTCACTTTCTACCCTGGCATTTTGTGCAACCTGCTCAACCGGACTTTCAACTTGTGTTGTCGTGCGGCCTTCCAGGCTACTACGGCCAACGCCAGTACTCAGGCTCGAGGTATCAATACCGCCGCTACCCGAGCTGGCAACATTGGATGTAAGAATACTGCGTTTAACAGTTTTCGCCTGGGTCGCACCTTTCGATAGCTTTTTCGACTTACTCAGCTTGGGTGATGTATCCCGCAGGTCCGATAATTCATCAGACAGCGCCAGCAACCCGGTACTCTTGGCCTTCTTTCGCGCCTCGGCTATAAGTTCTGCCTGGCTCTTTTTCTTTGGCTTAGGCTTCGGCTTTGGTTTTGGCTTTTCTTTCTTTTTCTCTTTCTTTTTTTCCTTAGGCTTTTCTTTCTTTTTCTCTTTCTTCTTTTCTACCTTCGGTGGCGGTGGCGGTGGTTTTGGCTTTTGTTTCTCAACAACCAGTTGCGCCAGGCGAGGCGGAAGTTCTTCCACTTGCGTTTTATCCACTTTTTTAACGGGCAGGAACGGTACCACCAATCCAAAAACAATGGCCAGCACCAGGGAAACCTGCAGATTCCGCTTGAGGCGCGCATCCTCTTCTGGAATGGCTGTCCACGGTAAAAGATATGAATGATATAAAGCCGCCACTATTTACTACCCACTTTTGTCTGATTTCCTCATTACAGCTAATGAAATATTGCCATAACTCGCCAAGGTGCAGGTGTACATAATTTTCTTTAACAATTTATAGGGAATTTCCTTATCACCCATTATTGTCACATCCCGGTTTATCGGTTTGCCGTCAGGCGTTTTCTTGACAATGATACGTTTTGCCTGATTCAACAGCGCCTCTTTCAATGGCGTTATCTCCGGCTTACTCGACCTGATAACTGAATTTACATCGACTATCTTGTTACCTTGCACCAGAATATCGTCGTTATTCACCACAATGACAACTGTCTCTTTTGGTAATTTATCAGCAATGGATTCCGGCAATTTGATTTTTTTGGTACTCGGAAGATCTTGCACCGTAGTAGAGCTGACCAACAGGAAAAAAACGAGGATGGTAAAAATATCCATTAACGAAATCATATTCAAGCCAGCGCCCTGCTTGTGACGCTTGTGGTGTCGCTCCATCCGTTTTGCTCGGCGAGAATGCGCTTGCATAACTACTTACCTTTCCTTTTAATTACCGGTTCTGGTGCTTTATC
>NZ_CDLKIE010000023.1:0-3068 GCF_975902315.1 Kaarinaea lacus
CCAACGGTCAGCGGCTGTAAGTGTAATATCATCACTGTCGATACCGCAGTCCTGACCTTCAGTATTCATGAAAACATAGCGGGCAGCATTCCAGATTTTATTGCAAAAGTTGCGATAACCTTCCACACGGGCCAAGTCAAAATTAATATCGCGCCCGGTGGATGCCATGGCGGCAAAAGTAAAGCGCAGGGCATCAGTACCAAATGCGGGTATACCATCCGGAAAATCCTTGCGAGTGATTTTCTCAATCTTGGGCGCCATCTTGGGCTGCATCAAACCAGTGGTGCGTTTCTTCACCAGTGATTCCAGGTCGATGCCATCAATCAAATCGATAGGATCAAGTACGTTGCCCTTGGATTTTGACATCTTTTGCCCATGGGAATCCCTGACCAGTCCATGTATATAGACCTGATGAAATGGAACCTGGCCGGTGAATTTAATACCCATCATTATCATGCGAGCGACCCAAAAGAATATGATGTCAAATCCTGTCACCAACACGTTAGTTGGGTAAAAGGTTTTGAGGCTGTCCGTCTGTTTTGGCCACCCGAGAGTAGAGAAAGGCCACAATGCAGAAGAAAACCATGTGTCCAGTACATCATCATCCTGACGTAAGGGGAGGTCGGCAGACAACTGGTATTTGTCACGGGCTTCCTGTTCATTACGGGCAACGTATTGGTTACCAGCGTCATCGTACCAGGCAGGGATACGGTGCCCCCACCAGATCTGTCGGCTGATACACCAGTCCTGTATGTTTCTCATCCAGTCGTAATAGGTGTTTTTCCAGTTATCCGGTACGAACTGGATATCTCCGTTTTCGACTGCCGCGATGGCTGGTTCGGCGAGAGGCGCAATTTTCACAAACCATTGATCGGTCAAAAACGGCTCAATGACGGCATTGGTGCGGTCACCGCGTGGCACCATTAATTTGTGATCATCTATTTTTTCCAGTAAGTCCTGGGATTTTAAATCAGCCACGATGCGTTCACGCGCCTCATAGCGATCCAGACCGCGGTAGACTTCTGGCGCATTGTCATTAATACAGGCATCGACAGTGAAAATATTGATTTGGTCCAGGTTGTGGCGGGTTCCGACCTCGTAGTCGTTAAAATCGTGGGCGGGCGTGATTTTCACACAACCCGTACCGAACTCTTTATCGACATATTCATCGGCGATGACCGGGATTTCCCGGTCAGTTAGTGGCAGTTTGACCATTTTGCCAACAAGCTGTTGATAGCGCTCATCTTCGGGGTGTACCGCAACGGCAGTGTCACCCAGCATGGTTTCAGGGCGAGTAGTGGCGACGACCAGGTGGCCGGAACCATCAGCAAGTGGGTAGCGCATATGCCATAAATGACCGTTTTCCTCTTCGGAAATGACTTCCAGGTCGGACACCGCTGTGTGGAGTATCGGATCCCAATTGACCAGTCGTTTGCCCCGGTAAATCAACCCTTCGTCATAGAGCCTGACAAAAACCTCCTGCACTGCTTCTGAAAGCCCTTCATCCATGGTGAATCGTTCGCGCGACCAATCCAGCGATGCACCCATGCGGCGCAGCTGGCGGGTAATCGTGCCACCGGAATGGTTTTTCCAGTCCCAGACTTTTTCAATGAATGCGTCCCGGCCCAGGTCATGGCGGGTCAGGTTTTCCTGCTTTAACTGGCGCTCTACGACCATTTGCGTGGCAATACCGGCGTGATCGGTCCCAGCCTGCCACAGTGTGTTACAGCCACGCATGCGGTGATAGCGGGTCAGGGCATCCATGATAGTATCCTGAAACGCATGGCCCATATGCAAACTGCCCGTGACATTGGGCGGTGGAATCATTATGCAATAGGATTCACCTGTGCCGGATGGGGCGAAATAATTATTTTTTTCCCAGATTTCGTACCAGCGTTGTTCGAGTTGGTGGGGGTCGTATGTTTTTTCCATAGGATATTCTTATACTGCTTTTCAGGCGCCTGGTTTATGAATATGAAGTAAAACGGACAACGGTCCGACTAGCGGCGTACATTATACCTATTAAGACCCGGAAACGGTAACCGGGACATCGTAAAAATGCAGTCTTCTGAAGGCGGGGAACGATTATTTGGAAACTAGCACTATGGTAGTTCGTGCGTCGTAAGGTCATAGCCGCGATCCTTGTAAAACTTGAATCGTGTTCTAGCTAAGGACCGGGAATTCTCATCGGCATCGACAAATTCGGCGACGCGATCAAACTGACTGAAGAATAACGGAACTTCATCGGATAAATTCAGTAGCACGTCATGTGATTCCGGTACTTGATCCTGGTAGCCAATAATTACAGGTTCAGGATTTTTTTCACCCGGTTGGTAAATGCAATGTGGAATAAAACTTCCTGGCTTAAATGTCCATAGCGTATCATCGAGTTGCCTGGCATTTTGTTGAGAGCCGGTGTGGATGTAGATTTTATGTTTCAGTTGATAAACCTTATCGACAAGTTTACAGGCCATTATCTCCCGTGCAATTTGGCCAGTGCCTGACAACAGATAAAAATCAACTTTAGTCACTACGATTATCTTCCTATTTTTGCTTTTTTAAATCTTCGATGCGGTCTATTAACAGCTGCGTGAGTAATGGTACCGGGCGTCCGGTCGCTCCTTTTTCGCTACCCGTCTTCCAGGCTGTACCGGCAATATCCATGTGCGCCCAGTGATATTTTTTAGCAAAGCGTGATAAAAAGCATGCCGCGGTAATTGTACCTGCATCGCGTCCAGCAATGTTGGGGATATCAGCAAAGTTACTTTTCAATTGTTCCTGGTATTCATCCCATAGCGGTAATCCCCAGGCTCGGTCGCCACTGGATTTACCGGCATTGAGAATATCATGAATTAATGGATTGTGGTTGCCCATCACGCCGGTGGCATGGTGCCCCAGGGCGACGATACAAGCGCCGGTTAATGTTGCAACATCGATGACATCGTCAGGATTGTATTTCTCGCAATAGGTGAGGGCGTCGCATAGTATCAGCCGTCCTTCCGCGTCTGTATTGAGTATTTCAACGGTTTGTCCCGACATGGTCGTAACAATATCGCCAGGATTGATAG
>NZ_CDLKIE010000024.1:0-3848 GCF_975902315.1 Kaarinaea lacus
ATGCAGATTAGTATCGATTATATAGTGGAAGGATATTAAGACAAAGCCTGCGCTTACCGTTGGAAATCAGAAAGGTTTTCTGGGGTCATAACCTGAAAGAAATTCATCTATCTTCTTTTCATACTGAAGTTTACTCTGCCAAAAGCCCGAATTATGGTCGCCATGTATCTCCAGCAGTTGTTTCGGTTGATTAGCCGATTCATACACTTTTCGCCCTAATGAATATGGAATAATTTCATCTTCTGGACTATGAATCACCAGTACCGGATAAGCAATCCCCTTAACATATTCAGCGGTATTAAACTTAAATCTCACATAGATTACATAAGATAACAACGGAAATAATTCGCGCGCCATATCCCTGGCTGAACTAAATGTGGATTCTAAAATCACCTGACCGGCATCTACCTCAGTACCCAGCTTCGCGGCAACAGCACCACCTAATGATCGTCCAAATAAAATAATACTATCGCTTTTTATACCTTTAGTTTCTGATAAATAACGCCATGCCGCGCGCGCGTCCTCATACAAACCTTCCTCCCCTGGTTTTCCGGTACTTTGCCCATAACCACGATAATCAAAAATAAATACATTTAAACCAAGCTCGTGGAAAATCCTGATTGATTCCCCTCGGTGGGAAATATTCCCAGCGTTGCCGTGAAAAAATAAAACGGTTTTTGTTGCATCCTGCTTCGGTATAAACCAGCCATGCAACTGAATTTCATCTGCAGTGTTTAACACTACTTCGTCATATTGCATTCCCCAGTTACTCGGTGCGTCACGTAGTTCTTTAATGGGATAAAAAATCATGCCTGGCTGATTCACATACATAAAACCGCTAAAGACAGCTACCATTAATATCAACGTAGTTAGCGCACCCAACATAACAGCTCTCACATTTTTTTAGATTATGAAACTTCGTCTACGAATTGCCCTGAGTATAATTGCACGCTGTTATTCTGTTTATAAAAACTTCCCTAAAACAGGCAATTTCCTGATTTACAGGTAATTTGCCCCACAAGGTGCACTGGCATGTACTGATTTGCTGGAAGTTCGCTGTAATTCAGAGCGTGTGCGAAAAAAAACGATTGCACAAATTTCTCGAAACCTGCCTATCCTGTTGTTTTTTAAGCTCTATTATTGTATATATCCTATATTTATATTGTTGACATTCTTTATCTGATAATGATAGATTATCTAAAACGCGATCAGGAAGTAACGCTAAACAGCCATGCAGTAACGGCTTAAGTTGTATTGAAGTAGGCAGTACCCTCCATCAGCTCAATTCAAGCTCCTCACTGTAAGTGCCCAGGAACATTCCAATACATTTTTAGGACGTAATCATACCAGGCTGTGGCCTTTGGTATGTAAGACAAGCTAATAATAGTGCTAGCGAAGTTAACTCGAGGTAATCTATGAAGTTGCATTATGTAAAAGAGTATGAAGCTTTAGTTGACAAACTTTTATTTAGTACAAGATTTTTTCAACACAATTTACATATTTTGCCCTCCGGTATTGCATCTATCGGATTCAATTTCAATTTACAGGATAATTACACCCTTCATCGCGTTCTCGAAGCTTTAGGTTTTGACGTTGATGGGAAGAAACTTAGCGCCGAAGCGCTGGTTGCTGAACGATATTATATTGGACTCATCCGCAGTTCATTCAGTGAATTTAACGGATCTGATTTAAATTCACTCAAGGTTGTTGTACAGAACATCTTAACAGCGCGTCAAGCTGATCATCGTTATCAGGATTTCCCGCAATTTAACCGTACAAATGAGTTCGTTTTAAAAAATAAAGAGAAAGGATTTGCTATCGCTTATGCGATCACAAAACATTACGAAAGGATTGTCGACAACTGGCTAACTGCATTTGGTTTTGACATATTGAAAACCAATTCACATCTACTGTCTCGCAATAGCAGGGAACGCGCGGTGCTGGTTTCGTTGGCAGCCCAGCATATTATTGGTGTTGATACAGATGGCACCCCAATAAACCTGCCGCTTGCCAATGCGCTTGTGGACGACGATCGGTCAGAAGTCTGGTTTAATATTCGCTACTGTTTTTCCAGTGAAACCCTGCCTAACGAAGCAAGTATTAAACGCCGATATTTTGAAAGCGAAATTTTCGGCCTGTATGACAACACTGTGAGCGCAGAAAATATTAATCGTGAACAGTGCCGGAAATTGTACGCCATGTACAATCGCCATAAAGAGCAGATTCTACATTTTGAACGCCATTACAATTATCTCATTCCCGAAGCGAACGCTGAGCTTGGCTTAGTGGGTAAACGTCAAATTAAGACGATCGAACAAAGTTTTAGCACAGCTTATAACCATGTCAGGACTATTCCATATGTTTCACCTCCGATTAATAATTACGTGGAACAAGTGGAAGAAGGTATTGAGGATCTCGTAGAATTCTGGGCACAAAACGATGATCTGGATTATGAAATTGCCCTGGCCAGCTAATTCTGTCTCCCCGTAGCAGTAGTTGCAGTGTTGCAATTACATCTCAACCAGGCGTGGGTTCGTATCCCTTCCTTTATCTCTGCGGACTCACCCTGGTTTTTTTTACCACTCCTGTCGCTGATTAATTGACAAAGCACCGAACTACAGCCGCATAGCGCAAATGTAGCGCGATCCTGAGTATTGGTCTCTGGATGAATTTACGCGGGAACCGCCTGTTTATTTCTGGCAGTTTTAGTGGATTGTTGCTGAATGGAAAAATCAAGCATGCGCTGAATGGGCATTACAGCTTTACGACGGATCGATTCTTCTATATGAATTTCGTTACTACCGGTCTCCAGTACATGCGCCAGTTTCTCCAGGCTGTTCATTGCCATCCAGGGGCAATGGGCACACATGGTACAGGTGGGACTAACGCCGCCCGTGGGCGCGACCAGCAGCTTTTTACCCGGTGCTGCCTGTTTCATTTTGTGGAAGATTCCATAGTCCGTTGCGACAATCAGTGTATTTGCTTTTGAATCACGTGCTGCGTTGATCAATTTCGTTGTTGATCCGACCACATCGGCTAACTCGATAACATCCTCCGGGGATTCGGGGTGTACCAATACTTGCGCACAAGGGTTTTGCATTTTAAGTTCTTTGAGTTCCTGCGCCCGGAATTCATCATGTACGACACAATATCCCTGCCAGTTAATCATGTCAGCGCCGGTTTGTTGCTGTACATAACGACCTAAATGTTTGTCTGGAGCCCAGATAATTTTTTCACCCTGTTCCTTTAAATGATTCACAATGTCGACAGCGTTCGATGAAGTAACTACCCAGTCCGCCCGTGCCTTAACAGCGGCGCTGGTATTCGCGTATACAACCACTTTTCGATCGGGGTGTTCATCACAAAACGCACTGAATTCATCCGCCGGACAGGCCAGATCCAGGGAACATGTTGCGTCCAAATCGGGCATTAATACGCGCTTCTCTGGATTGAGAATTTTGGCTGTTTCTCCCATGAATTTAACACCAACAATCACCAGCGTCGTAGCAGAATGCCGATTACCGAAGTCAGCCATACTCAGGGAATCCGCTACATGGCCACCCGTTTCTTCTGCCAAAACCTGCAAAGGCTCGTCAGTATAGTAGTGTGCAATGACAACAGCATTCTGCTGCTTGACTAAGGCTTTGATATGACTAACAAGTTTTTCAGGATCGCCTGTTGGAGGCGCAGGACGGGGCGCGTGTTCCGCCAGTTCTATAATGGAATCTTTTAGTTTTAATGGTACATCTACTGCTCTATTCATCGTCCCGACCTGTCGTTTTAAGTATGTTCAAATTCTGCCAAATTTAACTGTGGTTTTGAATAGCTTTGGACCATTTTGATGCCAT
>NZ_CDLKIE010000025.1:0-3612 GCF_975902315.1 Kaarinaea lacus
ATACAGTCCGTATCAAAATAAATGGTGGGATAAAACTTTTGCTGGTTTTCTGCATCAATAATCTGATGCGCCAGTATAGCTTGACCAACAGGCAGGTTCTTGCTTCCAGCGACACCAACATTTATCCACGCAGTTGCCTTACCAGCGCTATCGATACCTGCTAAATATCCCGTCGCCGTAGCCGCTGCCAGCTTGCCCATACCTGAGACAATCAAGCGTACCTTTTCACTGCCATAAACAGGAAACGCATTGACATCGTGCAGCCTTTTCAGGCGGAATTGTTGAATAATCGGCCTTGCTTCTTCAGATAGCGCAACAACAAAATTTAACATGGTATCGTTAACAAGCGTTATGTTTTTGAGTACTGAACAGTTGCTCCAACTACAGTTTCAGGCTGCGCAGGCTTATTTAAAATTGATCGTAGTTGCTGCATGGCTGTATCGCAAAAATGGAGTATCTCGGTATTGCCATGTTTCCTGGCGCCTGTTTCCAGTATTCTGTGCTTTTCCTCCACCATATCCACAGTAGCGATTCGATCTTGTTCTGACAAGTTATGGGAACCTAATATCTTCAACAATGCCTGTATGCGAAACCGGTCCATTCCCCAATAACGTCTGGAGAGTTGGTCTTCATGACCACCATGCTTAATCAGCTGGGGAGAATCAATATACAAAACCGGATAGGATGCACAATAGCGTAGCCAATAATCATAATCCTCACAGACGGGTAAAGACTCATCGAAATTCCCAATGTCTTCAAACACCTGTTTTTTAATCAGTACTGAAGATGGCGAGATAACACATAACGGTAAACACTTCTGGTAAATATGACCGCCAGTTTTATCGTGTTTATTCATGGGATTGACACGTGTGCCATTGCGGATCCAGATTTCGTTGGTATGGCAAAATCCATAACCAGGATTACTTTGTATAGCCGCCACCTGCAATTGCAATTTCTCAGGTAACCATTGGTCATCGGAATCCAGAAAAGCAATCCAGTTACCACTGGACAGTTCGACGCCTACATTACGTGCATGGCTAACGCCGCGATTTTCCTGATAATGATAGTGAATGCTATTCCCAAATCTGGCCATAAGCATTGCTTCAGTACCATCGCTGGAACCATCATCCACAACTATTATTTCCAGTGGCGTGAAGGTCTGATCCAGCACCGATTGTAGCGTCATTTCCAGTCGATCAACTCGATTAAACGTCGGAATCACGACGCTGACCCGGAACGAATCCATTGCTCCTGACTCAGTGTAACTCGCTGTTTTTCGGGAATTATCAGGCATCTGGTTATCTGCCGTGGCTCAATTATAGGGTGCACCGGTAACGGTACTATAAAAACCTGAAAATAGGCCTAATTATTGCAAATTTCATGATTGAATCGTTAAGTAATTCTTTGATTTTAAATTCTATTTTAACTCAATCTGCGATCTGAGGTACCGGACACACCAGGCGGTGGCATTTATCGCTATGCTTTTTTGGTTTCAGAATAAATCATGCTTCAAAAAGTTGAAAATCTAACAGCCAGTCACCCAGTTGCTACAGATGATAACAATGCCTGGAAGTCACTTCACTTCCTGAACTTGTACCGTATCATCCTGGCAGGAATATTTGTAACTTCTATTTTCATCGAAAAAAATCTTCCCGTATTTGGCAGCCTGGATCCCGTTGGTTTTGCCATTACATCCTACATCTATCTTGTCATTAGCGTACTGGCCAGCTTTGTCATCCACTGGCGTTGGCCGAATTTTGAAGCCACCGTACTGCTACTCACCATGGTTGATGTAACCGCGTTAACCATTATTATGCACACCAGTGGCGGTATAGAAACCGGGCTCGGCATGTTAATCGTTGTGGCGGTTGCGGGTAACAGTCTCTTAACAAACGGCAAAGCCGCCACTTTGTATGCAGCCCTGGCAGCACTTGCTATTTTGACGGACCAGGTAGTTTCGCACATCAGCCAGTCCATTATCACCAATTATACTCAGGCAGGCTTTCTTGGCGCGGCTGTCTTTGCTACTGCCTTGTTGTCTTATGTGTTGTCCAAGCGGATTCGAGAAACAGAGGCATTGGCCGAGCAACGCGGTGTCGATCTTGCCAACATGGCACAACTCAATGATCATGTTATTAAACGATTGCAATCGGGAGTCATCGTAGTAGACAACAATGACAGGGTCCGGTTAATGAATAATTCAGCATGGCAGATTCTAGGCTTGCCCATTCTGGAAAATGCTTACAACAAATCATTGAACTCTATATCAGCTGAACTAAATCAACAGTACCAGGACTGGAAATTTAATCGTATCAGCGAAGCAAGAATATTCCGTACTAACGGATCCAGTATCGACGTGATACCCAGTTTTACGCAATTTGGGACGCGCGCGAACTCAGGAGTATTGATATTCCTGGAAGACAGTGTTCGCATGTTGCAGCATGCTCAGCAAATGAAACTTGCCTCTTTAGGCCGCCTGACTGCCAGTATTGCTCATGAAATCAGAAATCCTTTAGGCGCCATCAGTCATGCTGACCAGTTGCTGGCAGAATCCCCAAACCTTGATCCATCAGATAGACGGCTAACTCAAATCATTCACACCCATACCGAAAGGGTAAATAGCATTATTGAAAACGTTTTACTATTAAGCCGTCGTGGCAACACAGCTCCGGAAAATATTGTCCTGGATGAATGGGTAACGAAGTTCCTGAGCGAATTCGTGTTGAGTGAAAATGTAGATTCGGATGCAGTATCTTACAGTTCTGATTCGAAAGACATCACTGTTCGTTTTGATCCTACTCAACTCCACCAGATCATCTGGAACCTGAGCCACAATGGACTGCGATTTAGTGAAGACCACCCTACTAATCCAAAACTGGAGTTGCACAGTGGATTACTGGACGAAAACCGGCGCCCCTTTGTTGACGTGATAGACCACGGACCCGGCATTGATCCCGAAACAGCACAAAAAATATTTGAACCATTTTTCACCACCGATTCCAAGGGTTCAGGACTCGGCCTGTATATTGCACGCGAGCTCTGTGAACTCAATAAAGCGATTGTGCGATATATAGCCGTACCAACCGGCGGCAGCTGTTTTCGCATTGAATTCGCAGGTAATCCAACGACACATTAATGGCCATGAGCAATCAATCGTTAACATTAATCGTAGATGACGAACCGGATATCCGGGAGTTGCTGGAACTGACCCTGGGCCGAATGAATGTGGACACCAAAGCGGTGGCCAATATTACGGATGCCAAGGCGTTATTGAAAGATCACCCTTTCAATATGTGTCTTACCGACATGAAACTGCCGGATGGAAATGGCATCGACCTGGTTGAACATATGCAATCCAATTATCCGGACACGCCTGTCGCGGTAATTACAGCACACGGTAACATGGAACTGGCAATCAAGGCACTCAAGGCAGGTGCCTTCGATTTTGTCTCCAAGCCCGTTGATCTACAGATGCTGCGTAATCTTGTAAACACCGCGTTAAAAGTTTCGCATGCCTATCCGAAAATGGATCGACGCTCACGTGATATCCTGCTGGGCGAGTCGCCAGCAATGAAAAAGACCCGCGCCACAATCGCAAAAGTTGCCCGCAGC
>NZ_CDLKIE010000026.1:0-3663 GCF_975902315.1 Kaarinaea lacus
CGCATTTTTCCGTTAACGCATGCTCATTGATAATTTCTTTTGCCCAGCGATAGTCCTACTCATCACACAGCACAAATTTAATCTGGTCCCGTGGTGTTATATATTGAAGATTTTCCATCAAATTCCGGTCTACTTCAGCCGAACCCGGTGTTTTTAAATCCATCACTTTAACCACCCGTTGATCAACCTCGTTTACGGGTAACGCACCACTGGTTTCCAATGACACCTTATAACCGGAATCACATAACCGACTTAACAGGCGCAGGCAATTTTTCTGGGCCAATGGTTCGCCACCCGTCACCGTTACCCATTGAGCATGGTGTTTTTTAACGCTTGAAATAATGTCTTCTATTGACATCCACTGTCCACCGGAAAATGCGTAGGCGGTATCACAATATTGGCAGCGCAACGGACACCCGGTTAAGCGGATAAATACCGTAGGAAATCCAGCTGATTTTGACTCCCCTTGCAATGAATAAAAGATTTCCGTGATACGTAAGCTATCATCACTTTTCTGGTGGGGGTTGGCATCCTGCACAGATTGTTGATGGATACTATTCACGATTGGCAAACGGATTTAGTTACAAATAATTTTAGATGCAACCAAATATCCAGGTTACGCAGGCACCGGCAATCAACGGCTGGATTTCAGGTTCTTCATGCGTTTTTGCGCAAGGCGCGCCGCAGTCGAATTAGGATAGTTTGTAACGATAGAATTTAAAGCCTGCATGGCAAGTTTTTTATTACCCAGCTCATCATGCGTGTAACCAATTTTTAACATCGCATCAGCACGCTTGGGACTGTTAGGATATTGATCAATAACCTTTTGAAACTCTTTTAAAGCAGACTTATACCTTTTTTGCGCATAGTTTGCTTCACCTAACCAGTACTGTGCATTATCTGCATAGGGGGCATCAGGATAGGTGTCCAGGAAAGCTTTAAATGAAGGAATGGCTAATTCGTAGCGACCCTGTTTTAACAGGTTGAATGCCCGTTCATAGGCCGAGCGCGCAACATTGCGTTCTACCTCTGACATTTGTGATGGTGGAGGAGCCGCTGGCTGCACAGGTGCAGTTTGCAAAGTTGATGCGGTACTTTGACTGCCTGCGGACAATCCCGCTGCAGGAGCAACAGGCACAGGACTGCCGGGTGCACCACCCACTGCCGGGGAATTCGCTACACCGGATTGTTCCAGTTTACGCAATCTATGATCAATATCCGAATACAGTTTCTTTTGTTGATCCTTCATGCGCTTCAATTCGTGACTTTGAACCTCAATATCGCCGATCAGTCGTTGCATATCACGCTGTATTTGATCAAATCGTTGCATCAAATCAACCAGGCCCTGGTTATTCAGGCGCGATTCCACACGCCGCATCCGGTTCTCAAGATCCCGGACCTTTGAGTTTTGGACCGTTGAATCCACAACCGGAGCTGCAGCATTTGCCGCACCAGCAAAAACAAAACCTGCAAACACAAACGCCACACAAAGCCCATGACAAATCAGCTTTATGTGGCGCAATAACTTCTTCATAACTCTAAATACAACTGGTAGTAATAACTTGTCGTAAACAGTTCTTAGTACACCAGCTCAGAACGGCGATTCTGAGCCCATGCATCTTCGTTATGACCCAATGCTGCGGGGCGTTCTTCACCATAACTGACAACCTTGATTTGGCTTGCCGCTACACCATTGGCCAGCAGGACTCGGCGAACTGCATCAGCACGACGCTCACCTAATGCAAGGTTGTACTCACGAGTACCACGCTCATCGGCATGCCCTTCCACAGTAATGTTAGTACCATTACTTGAAAGATACTCTGCATGCGCCCTCAACATTGGCATGGAGTCATCATGTACAACGCTGCTGTCGAAATCAAAATAGACAACCCTGTGTGCTAACAAACCTTCTTCCAGGGGATCCTTCGGTTGCTCTTTAGGTTCTTCCTTAGGCATGGCTTCTGCGGGTTCTGCACTGGCTGCGCTCGCAGCGGCCGCATCTTCAGCGCTACCTGCTGCTGCTCCACCACCAGCTGCTTCTTGTTCAGCTTCCCCTGTGGATGCACATCCACCTAATAATAGTACTGCGGACAACAACGCTACCAATAACATGGGTAAGATTTTCATCTTTTACTCCTTATTTTTTGTTTAACGGGGACCACGCGGGTTCCCGCACTTCGTCTTCATAAGCCAAACTTTGTCGAACACTACCATCTACTGATACCGCAGCCAGCTCACCCCGACCTCGACGCGTCGTTGTGGCATAAATAATCATACTGCCATTGGGTGCAAAACTCGGTGATTCGTCCAGTGTACCGTCAGTCAATACATTCAAGTACCCGGTCGCCAGTTCCATAACCGCAATTTTATACTCCAGACGCCCGTTAGACTCGTTTCTAATGGCCGTAACCATAGCGACCATTTTTCCATCAGGCGAAACTGCGGCTCGCGCACTTTCTGTTCCTTCAAAGGTAAGCCGGGATACACGTCCCCCACTTGCTGAGCTTTTATACAGCTGTGGTCTACCGCCACGATCCGACGTGAAAATAATCGTTTTCCCGTCAGGCGTCCAGACCGGCTCGGTTTCGATTGCCCAGTGACGCGTAATCTGCCGTACCTTTTTGCTTGATAAGTCTAAGACATATATTTCCGCGTTGCCATCTTTATGATTCGTAAAAGCTAATTTTTTTCCATCCGGCGACCAGGCCGGCGAACTTTGCCGCCCCTTAAGCGGAACTGTAATTATTTTTCGCGCTCTGGTTGATACTTCCTGTATCACAATGCGCTGCTGTTTACCTTTTTCGTGTGATACATAGGCCATTTTTTCGCCATCTGGTGACCAAACTGGCGAATAAATAGGCTCCTTAGACCTCAAGATACCTTGGGGATTGTGTCCATCGGCATCTGCCACCCATAACTCATAGATTTTTTTTAGTTTATCCTGCTTGTCAGGGCTGGCGGTAATGTATGCAATTCGTGTTGAAAATGCTCCAGGTTCCCCCGTGAGTTTCTCATAGACAATATCGCTAATTTTGTGAGCTGCTGCACGAAAATTGCTCCCAGTGCCGGAAATATTATATGCCGCCAGCTGTTTCGACTTATACACATCAAACAACCAGAAACTGATAGCAAATTTATCGCCACCCACATTCTTGATATTACCAATAACCAGGGCTTCCCGCTGCATCAGGCGCCAGTTTTGAAACTTGATGGCATCCGGCTGGCTGGGATTGGCCAGCATGTCTTTCTCATCCATAGGATCAAAACGACCCGTACGGGCCAAATCCATAGAAACAATTTTGGCTATATCATCGGGTGGTTGTTTGGCTCCTTGCACCGCAAAGGGAACTATCGCAACGGGCAGGGCAGATTCCACGCCTTGCGTAATTTCAATAGTGAGTGGCGCTGCCTGCACGAGAGTACTGCAACCAATGCATAAAAAAATTGCGAATAATTGTTTATGTAACATAATTTAATTTATTGTTCCGGTTTAAACACAAATCTAACATCTCGAAAACGATCAAACAAATTGGGATCGGGTGGCACCGGTAATGGTTCAGCTTTGCGCACCGCCCGCTCTACTGAGCTATCAAAAATTCCATCACCACTACTCTTGGTGATCTCCACATGCGAAACACCTCCCCCAGGTATTAAACGCACAAA
>NZ_CDLKIE010000027.1:0-4117 GCF_975902315.1 Kaarinaea lacus
ACAGAACTTGTAAAACATGCTATTGGTTATGACGCCAGGCGGGGAGATAGTGTCAGTATAATTAACGAACCGTTTAATGTATTGCAGAATAACAGACTTTCACAGAAACCTGAGATTTGGGAGCAGTTAAGGTCGGTTGATGCGAAATGGTACTTAATAATGGGATTACTGGTAGTGTTTTCAGGTCTTTTTGCGATGAGGTCAAAACATAGCGGGATCAAAAAAGTAGTAAACTCTGCTGCGGATGTTAGTGAAATTGAGTTAACAAATGATAATTTGAGTAATGAACCGCAATTTACAGAATATGCCAATGAAAAAGCCAGTATCGAGAAAATTGATGAGAAATCGCCATTTGAACAGAGTATGTTGAGAGCAAGACAACTGGTTCGTGAAGAGCCGAAAATAGTGGCTCAAATCGTAGGAAACTGGGTGAAAGAAGGTGGCTAACGAAGTTGATGAATTCAGTGGAATTAAGCGTGCTGCCATATTGTTGATGGCGCTAGGAGAGGAGTGTGCATCTGAAGTATTGAAACATTTGGGACCGCGAGAAGTACAGGCAGTAGGCTACGAAATGACTCAGTTAAAAAATATTAACAAGGAACAGGTTTCGAAAGTTTTAGCAATATTCTCGGACACAATTGATCAACAAGCCGGACTCGCTGTTGGTACTGATGATTACGTTCGAAATGTTTTGATGCAGGCGCTTGGTAAAGACAGGGCAAGCAGTTTGATGGATCGTATAGTTCAAGATAGTAACAAGAAAGGACTTGAGTCATTTAAATGGATGGATGCCAGATCAATTGCTGACATCATTCGTTTTGAGCATCCGCAAATCATCGCTATAGTGCTGGCGCATTTGGAATCCGATCAGGCCGCTGACACCATGACTTATTTTCCGGAGCATTTACGTTCCGATGTTTTATTGCGTATTGCTAACATTGACAGTATTCAACCAGAAGCGCTTCAGGAACTTAATAGCATCATGGAGAACCAGTTTGCGGGTAAAGCGAATGTAAAAATGTCTACATTAGGCGGAATTAAAGTGGCTGCTCAGATACTAAATAATCTTGATTCTGGTGTGGAGAACGAAATTATGGACAACATCAGAGAAATAGATCCTGATGTTGGCCAGTCTATCCAGGACGTAATGTTTGTATTTGATAACCTTATTGATCTTGTCGATCGTGATATTCAGACAATACTAAGGGAAATTCCATCTGATTCATTAATTTTGGCACTGAAAGGCACCAATACCGTTGTGAGAGAAAAAATTTACAGGAATATGTCCAAACGTGCTGCAGAAATGTTGCGTGATGATCTTGAAACCATGGGGCCGGTTAAAATTAAAGATGTGGATGTGGCGCAGAAAGAAATCCTGGCTACAGTGAGGAGACTGGCAGAAGCCGGGGATATTTCAGTGAGAGCTAAAGGTTCGGATGAATATATCTAGAGATTTTCAATAGCAGTTAAGCGCTCTTTGGATAATCGCCTGAAGTATTGCTATTATGCGAGTAGGTTACTGAGCTTTTCATTTCTACGTGCCTTGGAATGCTGATTGAAAAAATTGAGCCCTCGCCAAGCTTACTGGTAAAAGTAATATGACCTCCCATCAATTCACAAAAACGCTGGCTTAATGAAAGCCCCAGTCCGGTACCCTCATAGGATTTTGTGGTCGAAGAGTCTGCTTGAGTAAATTCTGAAAACAAATGGCGAGTGTGTTCGTCACTGATTCCAATTCCTGTATCAGAGACCGTAAACTGAACCCAGTCATTGTTATTGCGAGTCTCGATTTTAACCGCTAGTCGAATCTGACCATTTTGAGTAAATTTACAGGCATTATCCAGCAAATTTAACAGGCTCTGCTTCAGTTTATTGGTATCTGTGTAAATAGATCCAATATCTGGAGCCAAATCAACACTCAGCGTATTTGAATTCCTGGCGGCAATTGGTTGCATCGCGGATATTGTATCGTTAGTGAAAGATGCAAGATCGCAATGATCCAGGTTCAGTTCCATTTTTCCTGCTTCAATTTTTGACAAATCAAGTATGTCATTAATGATTGCGAGCAAGTGTTGACCTGATGATTTTATCTTGGTTAGATCATCAAGCTGCTGCCTGGTTACATTCAGATTTGGATCTTCAAATAACATTTCACTATAGCCAATAATTGCATTGAGAGGTGTCCGCAATTCATGACTCATATTCGCCAGAAAAACACTTTTTGCCCGAGAAGCGGCAAAGGCTTGATCACGTGCCAGGCTAAGGTCATGCTGATGTTTTTTCAGATTTTTCTCTGTCTTTTTATGTTCAAAGATTTCGCTCTGTAGCTTTTTAATCAGGTCCGTGGTCTCTTCAGCCATGGTATTAAAGGACTGTATAACAACGTCAATTTCAGGCACGCTGGTCCTTGATACTTTTACATAATTACCTTTACTTAGTTTGTCAGCGGCCAAATGCAGTTCATCGAGGGGTTTTAAACTGGTTTTCAATATATAGACCAGGCTTGCAACGACAATGGCAAAGATTATTGTGCTGATTAATATAATTACCAGGGTGTGTTCAAATAATTGTTGTCGGTAAGGTTCGATATCACGAGCTGCTTGAGTTTTTAAAATTGTGGAACCGTTAGGATCACGGAGTGTATGGCTGGCAATTAAAAAGTCATCTAGTTGATATTTTTCAGGCCAAACCGGAGATTGATAGACGATATCACCCGTATACCGAGTGATTTTAACAGGATCGCCGAGCGTTTGTTCCAGTTGAATAATACTAAATGCTGGATCTGAAATAATGAGCATATAGGCAAAAGGATTCAGACTACCTACAGGAACAATCACTCCAAACAGTGCTTCGTTTTTCTTGGTGCAGAGTTGTGCCATGGGTTTTAGTCTTTCTACTCCAACTCGCTTATTAGCGATAGCGACCATGTTGCCACAATGCAGTTTTTTAGAGACGGTATGGGTATTACCACGGCTTGAGTCAGTTATAAATTCGAAATTATTATCGAAGATATATATGTCTTTCAGCTTTAACATTCCCGATGTGACAAAATAGCGGTCGAATTGCATATCCAGGAAAGTCTGAATGGTTTTAAGGTCAGCTTCTTTTATTGCCTGACGGAGTTTTGTGTCAGTTTGTAGATCAAGCCCCAGGTTTTTGGAGATATCAGACAATTCCTCCAGGATATTAGTAACTTTTAGTCCAATCAGTTCGGTAATGGCACTACGTTGATTCTGATAAGCCAGGTTGCGGTAGATTGACGTCGTCACTATCAGCATCACAAATCCCGCGACAGTGACGACCAGAATCCCTGATAAGAGGCGCAGGCGCAACGAGATTGATTTTTTAAAGAGTGATTTCATTTTAAAAAATCCACGCTGCTAATTTGAATACCTAAAGGAAAAAGTAGATTTTGACTTAATAGCGTCTATACTCTTACCAATCAATTCCTTTGATTCAAGCACTATATCTTTCTGATTTTCATACAGTTTTAGTGGCTTCATGGTGTAGCAGTAATTTATCAGTAAGCCTAAAAGTTGTATCGGTTTCATTAAAAATTCCTTGAAATAGTAGATGTACAACCAGCTTTGGCGAGCGTCAAAAGTCACATAACGACGAAAAATAGCTGCATGTATCGTGACAGCTGAGAGGAATTAAAAACGATATAAACGATTAGAATAATATAAAGTAAGTGAGTTGAAGTTGTATGACCCAGGCAACGAAGTACGCTAATTTCAGGCACTTTGTTTCTGTTAGGCGAGATAGAGGAGCAATTGTTATGACATTAACGATTATTTTCTTTTCCGTATTACTAGCACTTGTCATTTTTGCGTTACAGCAAGAAGGGAATCTCTAGCTGTATAACCATTAGGTGCATCGCTTAACTGGTTTACGATGCATACGAAAAAGTTGTAGGGGGATTTTTTAGTTTGCCTGGTGCGTAATTTTAGTGCTTAACGGCTACGCGTCTTTCAGCTTTCCGACGAGATCTTCCTTTTTAACATTATCAATCTGCTCACCTGCCGGATTAAAATCTAGAAAAACAAAATCATTTCCCTCATCAACCGCCTGATAAACGGCAATACCACTGCTCAACTGGTCAAAAAGAGTTTCATAG
>NZ_CDLKIE010000028.1:0-4530 GCF_975902315.1 Kaarinaea lacus
GTACTGGTGCCGGAAGATGAGTTACTACAAGGCGTGCGTAATCTGCGAGACCAGAGCGTCATCATTTCGATTATTGTACTATTGTTTGCCATACTACTGGGTTGGTGGTTTGCACGGCGTATTGCTAATCCATTGCGTCAGCTGGCCGGTGCCGCTCAACACATCAGGCAATTGAAGCTGGATACACCCATTACAGTTCGTTCTCATATCACCGAGGTAGATGATCTTGCCAGTACCATGGGTGTTATGAAAACCGCGGTACAGGAATTTGTCGAGAACTCCAAGGCTTTGTCTGCAGAACCGAATTTTTTCCGTTTGCTGGAACGTTTACTGGAACAGGCCAGGAATGCTTGCCATGCAGATGGCGGTGGGATTGCATTATTAACGGATGATGGACAGTTCATGCAATTCGCGGTGGTTTCAAATCCGGTGATTAATTTACACGTCGGCGGTACCAGTGATATTCCAGTTCCTTTTGAACCAATACCACTCGTCACTGCAGAAGGTGAATCACAGCAACGGCTATCAGTCATTCAGGCTGTACAATCCGGAAAACGCTTGTTGGTGGTGAATGATATTGATAGTGAAATAAAATATGAATTTGCCCAGCTCAAGCAGCGCTATAGCAGGGACGGCTATCATTGTCGTTCTGTGTTGACGTTACCGCTTTGCAACCGAAAAAATGAAATTATCGGCATCCTGGAGCTCGTGAATGCTGGAGACACTGATTCAGTTACCCGTTCTTTTTCTTCGGAACTGGTTTCTTATGTGGAGGCGATGTCTTCACAGGCAGCCATTATTCTGGATAACCAACGGTTACTCAAGGCGCAAAAAGAATTACTGGATTCATTTATTCAGCTAATCGCCGGTGCCATTGACGCCAAATCCGCCTATACCAGTGGTCACTGCCAGCGTGTGCCGGAAGTGGCACGTATGCTGGCTGAAGTGGCACATCATAGTACTGCAGAACCCTTTAACGAATTCCATCTTGATGAAGAAGAGTGGTACGAATTACATATCGCCAGCTGGCTGCATGACTGTGGCAAAGTAACTACACCGGAATACGTAGTTGATAAAGCCACCAAGTTAGAGGGCTTATATAACCGTATTCATGAAATTCGCATGCGCTTTGAAGTAATCTGGCGTGATTACCAGATTGAGCAGTACCAGGATCTCATTAAGGGTGAGATAGACCATTCAATGCTGCAACAACGCCTGGATGAAAAACTCCATCAACTACGAGATGATTACGCGTTTATCGCGGAATGCAACATCGGCGGCGAGTTTCTTAAAGAAGATCATATCGCCCGTTTACAGAAAATAGGTGAACAGCCCTGGCAACGTTATTTCAGTGATCGGCTGGGCCTGTCCGAGGAGGAGAGGGCGCGTAAATCGCGTTTGCCGGAGTCTTCGCTCCCCGCGAGTGAAACTTTACTGGCCAATAAAGACGAACATATTGTTGAGCGTGACAAGGATCGCCATCCTTTTCGTGAGAACCATTACGGTTTTGATATGGATATCCCCGCGCACGAATATAACTATGGCGAGTTATATAATCTGGGTATCCAGCGTGGCACGCTAACCGATGAAGAACGTTTTAAAATCAATGAACATATTACCCAGACGATTATGTTGCTGGATAAACTGCCATTCCCACGGGAGTTGCATCGGGTACCGCGCTGGGCAGGCAGCCATCATGAAAAACTCGATGGCACCGGTTATCCACGCCGACTCAATGCGGAAGACCTGAGTATTCCGGAGCGGATTATGGCAATTGCCGATATCTTTGAAGCACTGACGGCGGCAGATCGTCCTTATAAAAAAGCCAAGACACTGAGCGAGTCTTTACGGATTATGAGTTTTATGAGTAAGGACAGACACATCTGCCCCCAGTTGTTTGAACTGTTTCTAAGCTCAGGCATTTATGAAGAGTATGGTAAAAAGTTTTTAATGTCGGAACAAATTGACGAAGTGGATATTACTCAATACATCTAACCATTCGAAACGCCGTCCTTCCTAAACCTTGAAACACTATAATGATGCCATGACTGACCATGAAGAAGTAACAAAGTGGTTTGAAAAATACCCTGGCTACACGTTAGGCTATAAACTCATTGAACGTGATAAGAATAAACCCGTCATTATTTTCATTCATGGTCTTGCCAGCAATCACACCCGGTGGTCTGAATTCATTGCGAATACCTCGCTTGGAGAACACTTTAATTTACTGCGTATCGATTTAATGGGACACGGGCTGTCCTTACAACGGCGTCGAGTAACGCGTAAAGAATGGTGTGAGGATATTGCGGCGTTACTGCAGCATGAAGGGTTTGGTAAAGCATTTATCATCGGCCATAGTCTTGGTGCGCAAGTCGCGATCGAGTTTGCTTATCTTCATCCGGAATACTGTAATGGCCTGGTTTTAATTGATCCCACTTTTCCCCAGTTATTAACAGGTGTTCTGGGGTGGGCAAAGAAACTGAAATGGCTGGTTTGGTGCCTGATGTGGCTGGCATTTGCTCTGAACAAAATAGGTCTGCGGCGTCGCCGATTTGAGTTACGTGATTTGTGGCAACTGGATGAGCAAACTCGCATTAAATTAGCGGATAAACAATCCATTGCTCGACTTTATATGAATCCGTTTTCTGATTTACGTTATATTCCTGTCGCAAATTATCTACAGGATATTTTTGAATTGGTACAACCACTATCACGCCTTGAAGATGTACCTGCCAGGGTGATGGCGATTGTCTCTACAGGTGCAAAAATCAGTGATCGGAAGGGAACAGCACAACAAATGCAGCGCTTTCCTCAGGCAGAGATCCAGTCCATTGAGGCCGATCACTGGCCATTAACCGAGAATCCGGAACAAACCAGAATTATCATTGAACAGTGGTGTATGCAATTTGTCGATGAACCGGTTAGTTGATGATCGCGGTGCGCGCCACCGCTTCCACAGCGTGATTTGTAGGAGCGCAGCTGCGAGGCGCGATTGTCTTTATAGTCATTGCGAGGAACGCAGTGACGAAGCAATCTATTATTACCTAAACAAAGATTGCCACACCTTGCTCGCGCAAGGTTCGCAATGACAACTC
Organism: Kaarinaea lacus; assembly: GCF_975902315.1. Classification (NCBI taxonomy): domain Bacteria; kingdom Bacillati; phylum Cyanobacteriota; class Cyanophyceae; order Nostocales; family Nodulariaceae; genus Kaarinaea; species Kaarinaea lacus. The sequence goes on from NZ_CDLKIE010000028.1 coordinate 3,096, forward strand.
AGGAATTCATAGCCCCGCTCCTACAGGTGGGGAATTTCGTTTTATGTTAGTGCGCACCTGTGGGGCGCGATTTTTTTAATAGTACGTATATCCTACATTAAACGCCAGTATGTCATATTGAGCATGGTTAGTCAGCGTGGATGTCTCGATATCCCGTTCATAATAGGCATAACCAATTGATGCATCCCAATGTCGGTTAAACTGATAAGTGACTCCTAGGCCACCATCCATCTGTTTGTCAGTCGAGATGGAGATTCCATAGAGGTCTGCATACAAAGACCATTTGCGGTTCAAATTATAATTAACACCCGCATATAACAGGGGTAACAAGATACTGTCTTCAACTTCTGCATAGACTGCTGGCCCTTCTGTGGTACCCAGTTCTAATTCTGTATAGCTCCATATCACTGCAGCACCTGCTTTTAAAATCCAGTCATAGGTTTTATAAAACTTGTAGTCATAAGCCAGCCGGAATTCATTCATGCGATAAGCTGAACGCAGTTGGGTATTGGCCGGAAATGTGACTCCGCCGAAATTGGTGGGTTGGGAAAAATAGCCGAAGTCCCGTGCTTCATAGGGTGCCAGGGACAGTGCCAGCGTATTTTTCTCATTAATAAACCATTCAAACATGGGTACGGCTGTGGTGTGAGGGTCAGTAGTACCCTCAAAGTTTTCCAGGTCAAAGGTATCGCCAGTATCGGTGGGTGATTTGAACTGGTTCTTTTGCATGTAGGCGGGACCAAAGCCAAGCGAATAACGATACTTACGACCTTTGTACAAATCCAGATCTTCCACTTTGGGTTTTTTGTCGGTGACGGTAACGGCAACACCCACGGAATCTTCAGATGCCGTAGGTGTTAACCAGATATTGGATTCATGGGGTGTAACCCAATACAAGCTACTGAAATAAGCAACACTGGCGCCGGCTATGACATCATCCACATGATGGGCGTCAGCATCAACCCTGCTATAGGCGGTAATGAACGCTGCGGTATAAGCTGGTACACCCCACCAGGGTCCATAACGTTTACCTAAAAAGGTGGCACCAATAAAAGCACCGGTAGTGTGGCCTGAAGGAAAGGAGGTTGTTGATGAAGATGCATTAGGACGGGTTTTATCAAATACCCATTTGCCAACCGTGGTAATACTGAACGCTGTTATGCCGTGTTTGTAAAACTGGATACGACCATCTTTGTCATCATAAATAAAGGTTGCGCCCCAGGCGGTTAAGGGTAAAACATACTGCATGGCATCGCCAAAATTTTCCAAGTCTTCGTCGTTTGCAACGGCATAGTTTGAGAACGTATAAAATACGATTACTATCAAAATTCGGGATAAACCAGGTTTGCAGTTGAAATGAATCATATAATTCCTTTTTAACTCTTATTTATGGATTGTTTTAATAAATTAGCCATAAATACGGATAATTTAGATA
>NZ_CDLKIE010000029.1:0-2600 GCF_975902315.1 Kaarinaea lacus
AGAAGGCGACCCATGTCTACGATAGCGATACCTGGCTGCCGAAGGAGACCCTGGATGTGGTAAAGGATTTCGTCGTCTCCATCAAAGGCCCTTTGACCACGCCGGTGGGGGGCGGGATCCGTTCCCTCAATGTGGCAATCCGTCAAGAGCTCGATCTCTTCGTCTGCCTCAGGCCGGTACGCTATTTCGATGGGACTCCCAGTCCGCTGAAAGAGCCCGAGAAGACCAATATGATCATTTTCCGTGAGAATTCGGAAGATATCTATGCGGGTATCGAGTGGGAAGCGGGCACTGAAGAGGCGAAGAAGCTGATCGATTTTCTGCAGGACTCCATGGGGGTCAGCAAAATCCGTTTTCCCGCCACATCCGGTATTGGCATAAAGCCTGTCTCCAGTGAAGGTACCAAACGCCTGGTACGCAAAGCGATCCAGTATGCTATTGATAATGATCGAGACTCAGTCACCCTGGTGCATAAAGGCAATATTATGAAATTCACCGAGGGGGCTTTCAAAAATTGGGGTTACGAATTAGCCAAATCAGAGTTCGGTGCCACTGAAATTGATGGTGGCCCATGGTGTACATTCAATAATCCAAAAACTGGTAAACCGATTGTCATCAAAGACGTCATAGCGGATGCGTTTCTACAGCAAATATTATTGCGCCCCAAAGAATACAGTGTGGTGGCGACATTAAATCTCAATGGCGATTATATTTCAGATGCGCTGGCAGCTCAGGTGGGCGGAATTGGTATCGCGCCTGGTGCCAATTTGTCGGATACCGTTGCCATGTTTGAAGCGACTCACGGTACAGCGCCTAAATACGCCGGTCAGGACAAGGTTAATCCTGGTTCTCTGATACTGTCGGGTGAGATGATGTTACGTCACCTTGGTTGGCAGGATGCCGCAGACCTGGTGGTAAAAGGTATCTCCGGTGCAATTGCTTCCCAAACAGTAACCTATGATCTGGAGCGATTAATGAGTGGTGCTAAATTAGTGAGTTGCTCTGGATTTGCGGATGCGATTGTTCAGCAGATGTAACGATTCGTTAAATTAACTATCGGGCCGTCTCAAGTCATTCCTTCGTTAATAACGCTATTGAGCTGTGGTTATGATCTCACCAACCACAGTTCATCAAGTTTTTTTATTTCTTCGCGATGATATTTATAACACTATGATTCCAATGGGATTATTGAGTTAAATTTTACAAAGCGCCAACATTTGCTTTAACATCAAATTTGTCACGCGATCGCCTATCAAGATTGTTTATGAGTTTTTTATCAAATCCAGTGTCTATATGTGTGTAACAGAAAACGGAATCCGGTTTGTCTAAACTTATGTCTATGAATTCAGGAAATAATTCACAAAGAGAAGAAGATTTAGCGGTTCAGGAGTCAAGACCTAAGCTAAAACGGCCGCCAATGTATCAAGTAGTTTTGATAAATGACGATTTTACTCCTATGGAGTTTGTCGTTCATGTACTAGAAAAGTTTTTTCGCATGGATCGTTCGAAAGCAACACGGGTAATGCTCCATGTACACACGCAAGGTAAAGGATTGTGTGGGGTGTATGTCAGGGAGATAGCCGAGACGAAAGTGGCGCAAGTCAACGAGTATTCTCGAACTAATCAACATCCACTGCTGTGTACTATGGAAACCGTTTAATCGGCGGTCTTGCGAGTTTCAAGGTCTTGCGAGAGGTGTCAATATGTTGAGTGAAGAGTTAGAACAGACTCTTAACGTTGCATTTAAGGAAGCGCGTGAGAAACGTCATGAGTTCATGACGGTAGAACACTTGCTGCTGGCGTTAGTGGATAATCCTACCAGCAACAACGCTTTGCGTGCGTGTGGAGCAAACATAGATCAATTGAAAAGGGAATTACAGGAGTTCCTGGATGAAACAACCCCTGTGCTGCCCGATAGCGATGATCGTGAAATAGAGCCGACCCTGGGTTTCCAGCGTGTTTTACAACGTGCCGTGTTTCAGGTGCAGTCTTCCGGAAATAAAGAAGTGACCGGGGCTAATGTGCTGGTCGCCATCTTTAGCGAACAGGAATCACAGGCGGTTTACCTGTTATCAAAACAACACATCGCACGACTGGATGTTGTTAATTACATCGCGCATGGCATTTCCAAGATTGATGAGCCAGGTGATCAGGATTCTGTTGTACCCCATACCGAAGAAGAGCAGGAACCGGAAGCCCAGTCAAAGACTCCGCTGGAGAGTTACGCAACCAATCTCAACCAGATGGCAATGGATGGCAAGATTGATCCATTAATTGGTCGTAAGTCCGAGGTTGAGCGTACCCTGCAGGTATTGTGTCGTCGCCGTAAGAATAACCCACTATACGTTGGTGAAGCTGGCGTCGGTAAAACAGCCATTGCCGAAGGTTTGGCAAAACAAATCGTAGATGGTGAAGTGCCTGAAGTACTTTCTGACGCGATTATTTATTCTCTGGATCTTGGTGCGCTGTTAGCAGGTACCAAGTATCGTGGTGATTTTGAAAAGCGCCTCAAAGCAGTGCTATCGCAATTACGCCGCGAAGAACATGCTATTTTGTTTATCGACGAAATTCATACCATTATTGGTGCCGGTGCTGCATCA
>NZ_CDLKIE010000030.1:0-5188 GCF_975902315.1 Kaarinaea lacus
GGACATTGTAAAGTATCTGCGGAACTCCTACCGCTTCGGCAACCGCACGATAATGCAGGTAAAGTCCTTCCTGGGTGGGTTTATTGTAATACGGGGTTACCAACAAACAGGCATCAGCACCCGCCTCCATGGCACAACGCGTTAAACCGATGGCTTCTTTGGTGGAATTTGATCCTGTGCCCGCAATAATGGGGATACGGCCTGCTGAAGTCTTAACGGCTCGTTTGATTGTGGCACAATGTTCTTCTTCATCCAGAGTAGCGGATTCACCGGTCGTTCCCACAGCGATAATTGCATCTGTTTTATTTTCCACATGGAATTCTATTAATCGATCCAGCGACTCGAAGTCCAGACTACCATCTTCAAGCATCGGTGTTACCAGAGCGACCATACTGCCGTGAAACATAGATTTTCTCCAAACGGGTAAAGTTTTACCTGACTTAAAATAACAAATCGGGGTCAGGTTGTTACGCCAAGGGCGTTAATGGTACTGAGCAAAAATACGGATGACAAGCGCACCAACTGTCTATTGTACATTTCATTGGTAGTCAAAACACCTTGCGCTTGTGGTTATTATTTAATCAACCAATCCATGATATACTGACGCAAATATTTAACTGCAAATTTTCACAACCACAACTACAATAGAGCGCGATGGATAATTTACTCGTAATTACAGCAGTAGGAAATGACCGCCCCGGCATCGTCGATAAACTTTCAGAAGCCATCATGGATAGCGGTTGTAATATTAACGATAGCCGGATGACGGTATTAGGTGGGGAGTTTGCCCTCATTTTAATGATATCGGGCAAGTGGAACGCACTTGCCAAACTGGAAAACCAGTTACCCGGACTAGGCGAGAAACTTTCTCTCACTATCACGTCAAAACGTACGGAACAGGAAACTCACCCCGAAGATTTACTAGCGTACTCAGTGGACGTGGTTTCCATGGATCACCCCGGCATCGTCTACAAGATTGCCAACTTTTTTTCTACTCGCAATATTAATATTCGAGAACTGAATACCAATAGTTATGCAGCGGCGCATACAGGTACGCCCATGTTTACCATGAGCATGGTGGTTAACGTACCCACCGATATCCGCATTGCCACATTACGAGAAGACTTCCTGGACTTTTGCGACGGTTTGAATATGGACGCAGTCCTCGAGCCATGCAAAGGTTAATTACAACTTATCAACAAGGAGCCTAAATGAGTAAAGTTGCACCAGGCAAAAAAGTTCCTGCCTTTAAGCTACCAGCAACCGGCGATCAAACGATTAAACTGGGAGATTTAAAAGGCAGCAAAGTTGTTATCTACTTTTACCCCAAAGACAGCACCCCAGGTTGCACCACAGAGGGGCTGGACTTTCAGGCCAACCTTACAAAATTCAAACGCGCCGGTGCAATTGTGCTGGGCGTATCACGCGACAGCATAGCTTCACATGAAAAATTTCGCGACAAACAGGGCTTCAAATTTGATTTGTTATCCGATGCCGATGAAACATTGTGCAAGCTCTTCGATGTCATCAAAGAAAAAAACATGTATGGCAAAAAAGTGATGGGCATCGAGCGCAGCACATTTTTAATAGATGAGAAAGGTGTATTAAAACAGGAATGGCGTAAAGTAAAAGTAGCCGGTCATGTGGATGAGGTTTTGGCGGCTGTTAAAGCTTTGAAGTAACCTTTACATTCATTGTAAAGCTAGCCTTTTGTTTACAGATGGCACTTCGCGCGACTCGCACACTTAAGTGACAGGACTACGATTTAACGACAGGTTCAGACTCAATTCCATCCGGCGGCTGCAAACTCGGCCACGCATTCAACACTGCTTTAACCAGGGTTGCCAGAGGAATCGCGAAAAACACTCCCCACAATCCCCATAATCCACCAAAAACCAGCACCGCGACTATTATGGCAACAGGATGCAGGTTTACCGCTTCGGAAAAAAGTAAAGGAACTAATACATTGCCATCCAGGGCCTGTACAACGCCGTAAGCCAGAATCAACCACGCAAAATCTGCACTCCAGCCCCACTGGAAATAGGCTATCATCGCTACCGGTATAGTAACCGCCGCCGCTCCAATGAATGGAATAATCACGGACAAGCCCACTAATACCGCCAGCAATAATGCATAGTTTAAACCCATGATCAAGAAGGTCACATAGGTAACTACTCCAACTATGACTATCTCGATAATTTTTCCTCGAACATAGTTACCAATCTGCAAATCCATTTCCTGCCATACCTGCGCAGCAAGACCACGTTCTTTAGGCATATATTTTTTAAGCCATTCAATAATTAGCTCTTTATCCTTCAGGAAAAAGAACACGAGTAACGGCACCAAAATACAATACACAACAAACGCAAACAGAATGGGTATCGATGAAAGTGAGACTGATAGAAAAGCCTGCCCCATACTGGTAACCTGCTTTCGCACATCTGTGACGATGTCATTGACCTGTGATTCAGATAAAATCTCCGGATAAATTTCCGGCAAGCGTAACAGGGCTTGCTGACCTTTATCCAGCTGGTTGGGTAATTCCTGGATTAACTGAGTAATCTGTTGTGACAGTACAGGAATTATTAACAGTATTAAAAACAGCAATGCCAGTAGAAATATCAAACATACTACAATAACTGCTGCCAGACGGGGTAAATTGTATTGCTCAAGCAGGGCCACTATAGCCTCCAGCATATAAGCAAGGGCAATAGCGATCAGAATAGGTGCCAGCATGCCACCCATGTAAATAACAATTAATAGCCCAAACAGTAACAATACCGCAAGGATAACTGCTTGCGGATCGGAAAAATTCCGTTGATACCATTTTTTAAAAATATCGAGCATGCTGTATTATTAACTTATGCTTTCTTACTGATTTTTAGATTCACCCTGGTTTTCGCTTATCAACTCATCGTAGTGGCGTTGAAAAAGTACTTCCAGTTCATCAATTACCAGGTGAGCTTCATGCCCCTGCATCACGTGTTTTGTCATCAGCACCGAGGTTTCGTTAAACAACTTGTCTTTTTCCAGCATCGGATAACTTGCTGTTAAGCGCTTAATGGCGCCAACCACAGTTTCTTCCGCAGGTCTTTCCTGCAGGACTGGCCTGGGAATCTCTTCCGGTTTATTCTCGCCAGTATCATCAGCCTTATGTGCCAGAAATTCCGCGAACTGCAGCAGGGTTTGCCGCTGACTTTCAGACAACTTCGAAAAATGTTTCAGCAACTTTTTTTCAACAGGTTTCATCGTATTCAGTTTGACGTGATGATATTAGGGATTATAGCCGGAAATCATTCCTGCCTGAGAAAGAAAATTATTAAAATGCAAACCATACCATTCCCTTGCCCGGTTTTCGGCATGATCACTACATCAACTACGGAATAATTATGTATCGGAGGATTGATGTGTTTCGCAATAGTTACGCGCAAAATCCAGTAATTCTTCCATGGCGCGTTGACGAAACTTGTGCTTTTGGTGCACAAAAGAAAATGGTCGCTCCAGCGGGGGATCCAGCTCAAGCACTGCCAAAGTACCCAGGCGAATCTCTTTTGACAAAGTGGCACGGGATATAATGCTGACGCCAATACCTGCTTCTACTGCACCTTTCAAAGCTTCCAGGCTACCCAACTCCATTATGACGTTGAGATGGCTTGAATCAACACCCGCTTCCTTGAGGTATTCAAGTATTACTTCACGAGTCCCGGAACCCTCTTCGCGACAGATATAGGGATATTCAACCAGGGTATTGAGTGAAATCTTTTCCTTGCCTGCCAATTCGTGCCCAGGAGGCACAATGGCAACCAGGCGATCTGTGCGACAGGTTTCAACGGACAGATTCTTATTGGCAACCGGTGCTTCTACTACACCAAGATCGATAACATTGTGCTCAACCATCGATACGATGCCATCCGTGTTGGACACCTTTAACCTTAAATTCACGTCGGGATACTTGGCTTTAAAATCGCCAAGCAGTGCCGGCAACATGTATTCGGCAATGGTGGTACTAGCCCCCAGTATCAGCACGCCGCTGATTTCACCGGTTAACTCACGAACGGAATTTTCAAGTTCATTGTAGAGCTGAAAAATCCTGTCCGCGTATTCGTATACTTTCTGGCCAGCTTCGGTAAGACTAATTCTATTGTGGGTACGATCAAATAAACGGGTATTGAAGTGTTCTTCTAATTGTCGGACTTGAAAGGTTACTGCCGGCTGGGTCATGTGCAAGGTTTCGGCAGCCTTGGTGAAACTAAGCAGCCGGGCAACCGTATAAAATACGTGGAGTCTTCGATCCGCCATTCGAATTACCCTTTGATATATGTATTAGATGATATAGATGATAATAGCAATTAATCTTTATAATAGAAATGTTTAATGGACTTTGTATATCTTAATGGATATGAATCAATGAAAAATAATAATGCTGCTTTTATGGTCTGGCTATTAAGTAATCACTTTTTCACGCTAAGATTATTCAATTCAGCGGCCTTACCACAAACCCTGAATGATCAATCCCTGAGTTAAATTTTGCGTCATTCATAACCGACCACGTGCCTCGCCAAACTATTTATCCTGTTTTATTCTGCTTAACTTTCATACGCTTCAATATTGGATGCTTATTGATCAATTCATCTTAATAATGTGCTGACGTTGATGAAAGGCGTGGAATTTATAAAGAAAGCATCCAATTTGTCGAAAATAACACTGCAAAACAGGAAAAATTCAGCCCAGGAAATGGATCATGCTCAGCAAATTTTTTAATTCCAACCTCGCCATAAAATTCATTACGCCCATCTGCGGTTTTACCATTATTTCCCTGTTGGTAGGCGGTTATGTGTTTACGAAAGTTGCCCGCACCTCCACCGACAATCAAATTGCCATTGCAGCAGAAGGACTGAAGGCAGAGCAAAACGCGGCACAAAACCGGGCATACCATCGACTCCTGGCAAAAGCAGACATCATTGGTGAATTCCTGGCAAAAACTGCACCTGCGCTAATTGAAGCATCCGACTTTGACACCATTCGTGATTATCAAAAACTTGCTGCTGCGGATGACGACATTCGTTATTCAGCCTATCTCAATGCTCAAGGTGATCCATTGCTGGATTATGCACTGCCCGACAACAAAATAAACATCATTGAAAAATCTTACGACATTATCTTAAAAGGTGAAAAACTGGGTTCGGTA
>NZ_CDLKIE010000031.1:0-2716 GCF_975902315.1 Kaarinaea lacus
ATAACCGTATTTTACTGCCAGTGCTCAAACACCAGATGTTATATTTATTCGGCCAACTACACTACAAATCATTGGTTGCCATTCGTTAATGCCTAAAAGCATCGAAGTTTGTGAAACTTGCTTTTGCTTAGCTTCCTTTTTGTCGCGCGTAAGGCGATAGGCGATGTAATATTTGTAAATATTGCCAACGTATTGCACTGTCTCCCTACCTATTCGTTTCGCAGCGATAATTTCTACATTCCCGAACCAGACATTGGGATCCAGCCCCTGCTTTTTTGCCTCGTTCCGCAAGCGTCTGATTTTTGCCGGGCCAGCATTATAGGATGCAAAGGCAAACAGATTTTGATTTAGTGGATCAATGGCGGGATCATTGAAATAACGATCACGCAGGAATCGCAGATACTTGATACCGGCATGGATATTGTTTTCCAGTTTTTCAATATCCGCTATTCCGACATTTTTATCCGCAGCGGTGCTTGGTAATAGTTGCATAATTCCAACCGCCCCAGCATGACTGCGCACGCTATGGTCCAGCTGTGATTCCTGATAAGCCAGGGCCGCCATCATCAGATAGTCAAATTCGTATTGATCAGAGTACTTTTGAAACAGCGCCTCCAGTTTCTGAAATTTTTTCTGTTCTTTGGGACTCAGTGAGTTTCGCGCCCATTTATTTTTTCGCAGGTAGCGATTGAACAACATATTCCCCAGTAAAGTGCCTTTCTTATGTTTCTTGAGGAAACCATCGAGGATTTCCTTTAGCTTTGGGCTATCTTTACGAATACTCCAGGCGATTTTGCCACCAGTATTTATTGCGATATCCGAGTGGATCTTTATCTTGTCAAAGATTTGCGCCCAAAACTTTGCTTTATGCTCATCAACCACCACCATGGGAATTAAACCAACATTCACCATTTCCAGAAGATCAGAATCTTCCAGATATTCACTGGTTTCAACAATCTTGATGAGTGGCTTACCCTGTTTTTTAAACTGGTTGTTCAACTGCGTAAGATGTTCGAAGTAGCTGCTGGATGCTCGCACATGAATTTCTTTTCCGGATAGACTGTCAATGTTTTTCACCGCTGGCGCAGCCGGTCCGCTAATCAGTATTTCATTGACATTACTTAACACGGGGCGGGTGAAATCGACCAGTTTCTGGCGTTCTGGTGTAATTGTCAGGTTTGCAGCCGCAATATCGCCTCGGCCTTCAACGAGCCATGGCAACAATTTATCACGTGGCACGGGTAAAAAAACCACCTTGATTTTGCGTGTACCGGTTTTCAGCTTTTTGTTGATGTATTTTTCAAACTCCCGAAAGGCATCATGGGTGACACCCCGTATGGTTGCCTTGTCGAAAAAAAACATCATTTTATTATGCACAACAAGCACTCGAATAATCCGGTGCTCAGCCATGCCATCAAAATCCCCGGTCCATCGACTATCGATTTGCCACTTTTGAATAAAATCGTCGGTTTCCGCTGAATGCACCTGTGGTACAGCCAGCAACACCGCAGTAGCTATTAATAGCCAACGAAACCAAAACCCAACGCTACTTGAGGATTTACTGGACAGCACATCCGTTGTTTTCATCGAGACATTAGCATCCTGTTAACTATCTATTGTTACGTTATTCTTTATTGTTACGTTATTATGAATTTTTCCCAGTATATAACAACAAAAGGGCATACCGGAAATATCCTGGTATGCCCTTTATTTTATTATTACTACATTGTTACCTGGCTTGCTCTACATCAATGCTTTACTCATCCCTGTTGCGATCGTTGATGCAATGGCAACCAGAATCCCCACAATTCAGATGGTTCGACAGGTTGCCTCGATGTTCATCAGCATCAAAATCGCCCGCATGACCCGAAGCGCTGGTACTGGCATATTGTGCCCCGCGATGGTTGATATTATGGTCCAGGGCGTAATGCTTTTATCTCTCCCTGCTTAGATCATGGATAAAAAGCAAAACGCCCTGATTTCTAATCATTGCGCGTAAATCGGCGGCCGGTTCACGCTGTGACAGCTGCTGCTGCTACAACTACCATCATTAGTGCGGTCATTCATATAATGCGTTGGTGAATCTATATTCCGGCCCGTCACTGCAGGATAAACACCATTGCCCTGGCCATTACCAAGATCAACAGGGTCGGTAGTATAGAAGTTACCGTTACCATCAACTTCGATAGTGGCAACTAGATCACCGGTACCATCAGGCCCACTGTAGAGTGTGATTGTTGCGTCAGGATAATAGTTTTCCAGGTCAATTTCATAGACAGTACCCGCAATCGTATACTGGTAGGGATTATTGCCACCCACGTTATGACAACCCAGGCAGTCCGCACCACGCCGCCCGTCGGTATGACTGTATGTAGTACCGTGCGCGCTGGTGCGCTGGTCCGGTACACCGGCGACGATAATTCTGGATGTCCCCACCCCATCATGGCAACTGTTGCATTCTCCTGTGGTGGTACTGGCTGGCATATAAACAGGATCAAGGTTCGCGTTCCCTACTATGGCAGGATACAGGCCATTGCTGAAGTCGATGGATTCAGTAGTAAAGAAATTACCGTTGTTATCAACCTCGATGGTTGCCACCAGGTTACCTCTACCCCTGTCACGATCATACAGGTAAATCGTCGCGTTGGGGTAAACCTGCGTTGGATCATCCTGCTGGTATACCGTGCCGGCCATGGTGTAAATATAGGGATTACCG
>NZ_CDLKIE010000032.1:0-3008 GCF_975902315.1 Kaarinaea lacus
TGCAAGGTTAAACCTATATCATCCAGACCATTAAGCAGGCAATATTTACGAAATTCATCCACTTCAAAGCTGATGGTATCGCCTGAAGGTTTACTAATAGTTTGCGCTTCTAAATCGACAGTTAATTGATAATCCTCGTTATCGTTAACCTCGTTAAACAGTCCATCCACCACATCAGCATCTAACACAATGGGCAAAATACCATTCTTGAAGCAATTGTTGAAAAAGATATCCGCAAAGCTGGGCGCAATCACTACACGAAAACCATAATCCTCCAACGCCCAGGGGGCATGTTCTCGCGACGAACCACAGCCAAAATTTTCTCTTGCCAATAAAATTTTCGCCCCCTGGTAACGGTCCTGATTTAATACAAAGTCAGGATTTAATGGTCGCTTACTGTTATCCATTCCCGGTTCACCGTGATCGAGGTATCGCCATTCATCAAACAAGTTGGGACCAAAGCCAGTGCGTTTTATGGATTTAAGAAATTGCTTGGGAATAATCGCATCGGTGTCCACGTTGGAACGATCTAATGGCGCAACGATAGCAGTTAAGGTTTGAAACTTCTCCATATTATAATCCTCCTCTATACATTACGCACATCAACGAAATGCCCGTGAATCGCGGCGGCGGCAGCCATAGCCGGACTCACTAAATGGGTACGACCACCCTGCCCTTGCCGACCTTCGAAGTTGCGATTGGATGTTGACGCACAGCGCTCGCCTGGCTCAAGGCGATCGGCATTCATAGCCAGACACATAGAGCAACCGGGCTCCCGCCATTCGAAACCGGCGGCAATGAAAATTTTGTCCAGACCTTCTTCTTCGGCCTGCTTTTTCACAAGCCCCGAACCCGGTACGACCATGGCTAATTTCACGCGTTGTGAGACCTTGTGGCCCTGCGCTACTTTTGCCGCTGCACGTAAGTCCTCGATACGTGAATTAGTGCAGGAGCCAATAAATACCTTATCCACTTCAATGTCTGAAATGGGTGTATTAGCCGCAAGTCCCATATAGTTTAAGGCCGCACGCATACCTTCGCGTCGGGTAGCATCTATTTCTTTATCCGGATCCGGCACACGGCTATCAACAGGCACCACCATCTCAGGAGAGGTACCCCAGGTCACCTGTGGTTTGATACTGGCGCCATCGATATGGACTTCGCGATCAAACACCGCGTCACTGTCCGTTGTTAAATCACGCCATGCGCTGACGGCCTGCTCCCACACTTCAGCTTTTGGCGCATACGGCCGGCCTTTCACAAACTCAATGGTTTTATCATCCACCGCGACCATGCCGGCACGCGCACCTGCCTCAATTGCCATATTACAAACTGTCATACGTCCTTCCACCGATAAGGCCCGAATACCAGACCCACCAAACTCAATGGCATACCCGGTACCGCCGGCCGTACCAATCTCACCTATGATCGCCAACACGATATCTTTTGCTGTAACACCGGGGCCTACTTCACCGTCAATACTGACCAACATGTTCCTGGATTTCTTCTGGATCAGGCACTGGGTTGCCAAAACGTGCTCAACTTCAGATGTACCGATGCCAAACGCAAGCGCACCAAAGGCACCATGGGTTGAGGTATGAGAATCACCGCACACGACTGTCATGCCCGGTAAAGTCGCACCTTGTTCCGGGCCAATAACGTGCACAATACCCTGGCGCACATCATCCATCTTGAATTCAGTAATACCAAACTCTGAACAGTTCTGATCAAGGGTCTCGACCTGCAAGCGCGAGATAGCATCAGCGATGCCCTTGTCACGATCAGTGGTTGGTACATTGTGATCCGGCGTTGCAAGATTGGCATTAATCCGCCAGGGCTTTCTGCCTGCCAAACGTAAGCCTTCAAATGCCTGTGGCGATGTCACCTCATGTACCAGGTGACGGTCAATGTAGATTAAACACGTGCCATCATCCTGTTCACGAACAACATGTGAATCCCACAATTTGTCATAGAGTGTTTTGCCTGCCATGGTTCATTCCTTCGCTGAATACCTTGTAATGACAATAAAAGATACCTCAGGTTTTATCATTACACAAATTCATAATTTTCATGTATTCTATTCCCGATAGGAATACATAACACACCTGAAAATATGGATACCGCGACCTTAAAAACTTTTCTCACCATTGCCGAAACCGGATCATTTTCCCTGGCGGCGGAAAGTTTATATGTTACCCAGCCAGCCATTAGCAAACGAATACAGGCACTGGAATCAGAATTGGGCACTCGGTTATTTGATCGTGTTGGACGGCAAACCCTGTTAACCCCTGCCGGTGAAATTTTTTTCAAGCGCGCACAAATTATTCTACAACAACTCGAAGACAGTCAGCGCGAGATAGACAACTTGAGCGGTGAAGTCACTGGCACGCTGCATATTGGCACCAGCCATCACATTGGCCTGCATCATCTGCCACCTGTTCTGAAACGCCTCAATCAGCAATACCCGGATTTAACACTGGATATTCAATTCATGGATTCCGAGGCAGCTTACCGGGAAGTGCTCAGCGGTAAGCTGGAACTGGGCATCATTACCATACCCAGTTTAGCTACCCGGGAATTAGACACCTATGTTGTCTGGGAAGATCCTCTGGAATTTGTGGTTGGCAAAAACCACCTGTTGGCGAAAAAACTCTCATCCAGCCGTACGCTGACTGCAAAGGAACTGGCGCAATACGACGCCATATTGCCGGCGAAAAATACTTATACACGGCAAATTCTGGAGACCGCATTTAATAAAATCGATTGTGAAATTAAAACCACACTGTCGACCAACTATCTGGAAACGATCAAGATGCTGGTCAATGTTGGACTGGGATGGAGTTTGTTACCCCGAAGCATGCTGGGTAAAGAGATGCTTGTAGTTCAAATACCGCGGATGGAATTACGACGTAAACTTGGCATTGTATGGCATCCCAAAAGAACATTATCTAATGGCGCTACCGTCATGATGGATCTGCTTAGATCCGCTAATTAGTCTTCTTCTGCAA
>NZ_CDLKIE010000033.1:0-2778 GCF_975902315.1 Kaarinaea lacus
GAATTATGTAACTAGATAATAATTGAGCAGTCAGTCAAATAAACGTCTATTATTTTGGTATGGTTTTCTCGGGGAGGGGGCGAAGCAAAATCCCGAACTAACCTGCCAATGTGAATTTTATAACAGACTACGAGCTATCTGGTGTCATTGAAGGCGCCTGGAGGATTTTGTGTTTTCAGGATTGATTAGTGGTAATGCTAAACGAGTAAATCAAGCATTGACCCAGGCTTTATTCTGTTATTCATCTGCAATATTCATGGTGTTTACCGTTGGCCCTGTAACAGCCCAAGACAGCGAGATAGTAAAAAAATCCGGGCCCAATCATTTGCGAATTGCATCTGCCCGGTCTGCCAAAGACTTAAAGATTATTGACGCTTTAGCAAAACAATTCCGTTCTAATCATCCTGAAGTCACTATTACCATTCATTCTGGCGGCGTATTAAAGGTACTTGACGACGGTCGTAATGGCCTGGCAGATGTTGTGTTAACTCACCATAAACCTGGTGAAGAGCATTTTGCCAAAGAAGGATTTGCTTTACGCCGCACTCAATTGATGTATACCGAGTATGCGCTGTTTGGACCGCCGGGAGATCCGTTAGGCTTATCAAAAGAAAAAGATATTATTTCAGTGTTTAAGCGCCTGGCAGTAGCAGAAGCTGAATTTCATGCGCCATCACCGCGTTCCGGCACTAACATGAAAATAGAAGAAATCTGGACGATGGCTGGAATCAACCCAGACTGGCTGGGTTATGAGAATACCGGTGGTAGTGGTTATGCAACGTTGTTACAAGCCGCGGAATTTGGTGTATATGCGATAGCGGAAATGGCAACTTATCTGGATAACAAGGACAAATTGAAAGGCAAACTTATCCCAATATTTCGCGACGACCTGGATTTACGCAATGTCTACAGCCTGCTAATTGTCAACTCCAGAAAAGTGCCTGGAGTAAACACGAAACTGGCGTTGAAATTTCATGATTACCTTGTATCAGAAGAAGGACAGGATTTTATACGCCAGTTTGGTGAAGATCATTTTAATGCAACAGTACTTATTCCGGCTGCTCGCCTGGATCCGGCGTTTAAGGCACAGAAAGCACGAGAGGCTTTGGCGTATCAAACAAAAGAACTGAACCTGGCGATAATAACCAGTATTTCGTTATTTTTGTTATTAGTAGTTAGTGTTTTTCTTTTTCTGCGCATGCGTAGCATCGAACGAAGGCACATCGAAGCGGAAGCCCGCAACAATGCACTGGAGCTGGCTCGCGATGAAATCGTGCAGGCAAACAATTTGTTGCAACAGGAAATCGAAGAACGAAAAGCCACAGAGACACGATTGTCGGAGGCGATAAAATTACTTAATAATTCCGAAGAAGAATTACGAAATTACCATGAACATCTGGAAACACTGGTAAGGGCCCGTACTCGTGAATTGGAGTCTGCAATAAAGGAACTGCAGGCATTTTCTTATTCGGTATCGCATGATTTACGGTCTCCGTTGAGAAGTATCAATGGATTCAGTAAAGTATTGCTTGAAGATTATGAAGATGTACTGGATGACGATGGAATTGAGTATTTAAACCGAGTGGTCAACGCCAGTGTGCGCATGGATATGTTGATAGATGGGCTTTTACAACTTTCCCGTATATCTCGCCAGGATTTAAATTGTGCAGATGTAAATGTAAGTGAGATAGCGCGAGAAATACTGGAAATCCAAAGTGCAGGAATTGATGGAAGAGATGTTGTCATTGATATTGAAGATGATTTATCGGTTAGCTGTGACGAGAATTTATTACGTATTGTGTTACAAAACTTGCTTGGCAATGCGTTGAAATATACCAGTAAAACGCAGCAGCCGCACATAACAATGGGGAAAACTTTGTGTGAACACGGATCTTGTTTCTATATCAAGGACAATGGTACAGGTTTTGATATGAAGTATGTCGATAAAGTTTTTCGTCCCTTCCACAGGCTGCATGCAGAAGATGACTACCAGGGCAACGGTATTGGGCTTTCCACTGTACAACGAATAATACATAGACACGGTGGAACTATTTGGGCGGAATCAGCACCCGGTCAGGGCGCTACGTTCTATTTTACTTTATCTCCAGTTCTTGACGAAACTGCTTATTTTTCCCATGCATTGCCAAATTAGAAATTCGTGAATGATCCAGTTTCAGTCTAATGTGAAATAAATGGTTGTGCCTTTACCAATATCTGATTCTGCCCAGACTTTTCCGCCATGTCGGTCAATCACACGTTGAACGGTAGCCAAACCAACGCCAGTGCCAGGGTATTCTTCTTTGCTGTGTAATCTCTGAAATGCCAGAAATATTTTATCCGCATATTTCATATCGAAGCCCGCGCCATTGTCTTTTACAAAATAGATATCGTGACCGTTTCCGGAGTGGTCACTTCCAAACTCAATGACTGGATTAGCCGTTTTGCTGGTATATTTCCATGAATTGCCCAACAAGTTATCAAGAGCAACAGAAATAAGATGCTCGTCTCCATCAGCCATTAGATTGTTTTGCAGTTTGATATCAATATCTCTTTCCGGATTCTGTTGTTTGAGTTTATCTATGGTTTCTTTTGCCAGGTCACTAATGTCCAGTTTTTGTTTGTGGAAATCACAGCGTGTGATCCGCGCTAGCTGTAACAGATCTTCTATAAGGGTGCCCATGTCCAGGGCGTTGTTTTGAACACGCATCAAGTAATCTAATCCAGCCTGGTCCAGTTTCTCGCTGTAATCTTCCAGCAGCATCTGGCAAAATCCATGAA
>NZ_CDLKIE010000034.1:0-3438 GCF_975902315.1 Kaarinaea lacus
CGGAAAATCGACCCTGCTTAATCAATTGCTCGGGCAAAAAATTAGTATCACAGCTCACAAGCCTCAAACCACGCGCCATCGTATATTAGGTATTAAAACTGACGACCGGGCGCAAATTATTTATGTTGATACGCCAGGTATCCATGACAAGGCGAAACTTGCACTGAATCGCTATATGAATCGTGCGGCAACATCTTCCATTAACGATGTTGATGTCATTCTTTTCGTAATAGATAGCGCGCATTGGGATGATAAAGATGAGTATGTATTAAAAAAAATTGCGGCTATCGATGTTCCCGTGATATTGGTGCTAAACAAGCTTGATAAGTTAAAGGACAGGGAAAATTTATTACCTAGTTTAGAGATGCTGGCGAGTAAAATGAAATTCGCTCAGCTGATCCCCGTATCAGCACGCACAGGAGAATCGGTAGATGTACTGGAAGATGCTGTGGTTGAATTGCTGCCAGAATCAGGACCTTTTTTTCCCGAAGACCAAATTACGGATCGTAGTGAGCGGTTTATGGCGGCTGAGTTTATAAGGGAGAAACTGATGCGCAGTTTGGGTGAAGAGGTGCCTTACGCTTTAACCGTTGAAATAGAACGATTTGAAGATCAAGGGAGTTTAAAAAAAATTAATGCCATTATCTGGGTGTCTCGCGCTGGGCAGAAAGGTATTATCATTGGAAAGGGTGGCAGTTTATTAAAGCGAATTGGAGAGCAGGCTCGCAAGGATATGGAGAGCGCATTCGATAGCAAGGTTTTTTTACAGCTCTGGGTAAAAGTAAAGCAGGGCTGGTCTGATGATGAGCGCGCATTACGCAGCCTGGGCTATAGCGATGAGCAATAACCAGCGAATTCAATTACAAGCTGCATACATCATTCATCAACGACCTTACCGCGACAGCAGTGCATTGCTGGAGATTTTTTGTGAAAATTTTGGTCGCTGTGCACTGGTTGCCAGGGGGATTAAGCGCCCCAAATCTAAACTGCGGGGATTGCTGCAGCCGTTTCAACCGTTATTGTTATCCTGGGTCAGTAAATCTGAGCTGGGGACCTTAACGGATGCTGAGCTTTTTCAGCAACCGGTACAAATCAAACCAAAATACCTGGCGAGTGCCTTTTATCTAAATGAACTCATCCAGTACTTATTGCACAGGGATGATCCTCATGATGAATTGTTTCATGGCTACCATAATACAATTATTAATCTGCAACAGCTGAGTGGTAGTAAGGATGAGGACTTGCTCTGGCAGTCTTATTTGAGACAGTTTGAACTAGTTCTCCTGCAATCCATTGGTTATGGTCTGGTGCTGGATCACGATGTTAGTACCCAGTCTCCCATTGACGTGAACAGCTGGTATGACTACTGGCTGGATCATGGGCCAGTTAAAATTTCCTCTGAGGCGGAAGAGATTCGTGGTGTAAAAGTTTCCGGTGCAACATTAAAGATGTTGTCGGATTATGCAATGCTTCGGGAACATGCCCAGGTGACCGATGCAGATTCCGTCTTATTGTATAAACAGGCCAGACAGTTGCTGCGAACGGTATTGGATCATCACCTGGGCTCAAAAGTTTTGCATAGCAGATCACTGGTGATAAACGCTCAATCTACAGCTTATTCCACGGACAATGCACTGATTAAATAGCGGATGGCGGGGCACTTCGGCGCGTCAACATAGTCAACTATACTACAACGATGACCCTTTCAGGATGGATAACATAATGCATAGCATTCTCGACAATACAATTTTATTAGGCGTCAATATTGATCATGTTGCCACGCTTCGACAGGCCCGTGGCACGCGTTATCCAGACCCAATACAAGCGGCTATTGAAGCAGAACAGGCGGGAGCCGATGCCATTACCCTGCATTTACGCGAAGATCGCAGGCATATTCAGGATCGTGATGTAGAAATGCTAAAGGATATCCTCCAGACTCGCATGAACCTGGAAATGGCAGTAACCGAAGAGATGCTGGAAATCGCTGAACGTATTCAACCTGAGGATTGCTGCCTGGTCCCGGAGCGCCGGGAGGAGTTAACCACGGAGGGTGGTCTCGATGTGGTCGGGCAGTTCGATCGCATCAGCGATGCATGTCGGCGCCTTGCTGCTGCGAACGTGCAGGTGTCATTGTTCATCGATGCTGATGCGGATCAAATTGAAGCTGCGGCCAGGGCAAAAGCGCCTGTCATCGAAATTCATACGGGTGCATTTGCGGATGCGACAACCCGGGCTCAACGTCATGCGGAACTCAACAGTATTATTCAGGGTGTTAAACTGGGGCGGGAATTGGGTTTACAGGTTAATGCGGGCCATGGATTGCATTACCACAATGTTCAGGACATTGCCGCAATTGATGGCGTCAAGGAACTGAATATTGGTCACGCTATTGTAGCGCGTGCTGTGTTTACTGGACTGCAAGCCGCTGTGAGCGAAATGAAAGCCTTGATGATCGAGGCAAGCGTCAAGTGATCCATGGGATCGGTACAGATATCGTTCAGGTCTCCCGGCTCGAGACCAGCCTCACCAGGCATGGTGATCGCTTTGCTGAGCGAATCTTGTCAGAACCCGAATACGACACATTTCGTACCCAGTCACAGCCTGCTTATTTTTTAGCTAAACGTTATGCGGCAAAAGAAGCGGCTGCGAAGGCATTTGGCACCGGGTTTCGAGATGGGCTGAGCTTACGTCATATTATCGTCGCCAATGAGGACAATGGTCGTCCAATTCTGAGATTTGTGGACACGGCGCAAAAGCTCGTTGACCAGTTCAATATTGGTGAAAGTCACCTGAGTCTAAGTGACGAGAAAGATTATGCAATTGCGTTTGTGATTTTAGAAATCCGGACGAATTTGTAGTTTATTGCCGTTGCTAGTGAGTAAAAATTTTCGCCTTTGGCTGAAGCCAGGTGAAGAGCGCTTGTTTTCAAGGTTCCTGCTTAATATTCAAGACGCAAATGAAGGGCCCTGGAAACCAGGACTGCTAAGCGTCATAAGCTCAAAAAACAGAGAATTAGTCGATTGCAGCCACCAATTAACGCTATTCGTGATTGAAAATATCGTTATTGACCCTATTATTACACCAGGTGGCGTATTACATCGCAGGCTTGTAAGGTATTTGCGGTCAATAACTGATTAGCCCTTGCTATTGTCTTACCAGTTTCGGTAGAATCCCACCCCTTCAGGTGCGGGGTGGAGCAGTCCGGTAGCTCGTCGGGCTCATAACCCGAAGGTCGCAGGTTCAAATCCTGCCCCCGCTACCAATATATAGATGGTTTTGAAGGTCCAGGATCAATTCCTGAACTTTCAGCCAAAAATAAAGACGAAAGAAGACCTCGGTAACGAGGTTTTTTTTTGGCATAGTGCCTGCTTTAGATCTGCGTGAATATATCGCAAGCAATTTGCGAAAATTCAGCCGTAACTGCGTAATAACTTTGGC
>NZ_CDLKIE010000035.1:0-4394 GCF_975902315.1 Kaarinaea lacus
CGGGCAAACATGCGTCGCATGTAGCTACCAATGCTGAGTGCGATGCCTGTCATAGTACCAGTCAATGGATACCAGCGGCGGTGGATCATTCCACGTTTTCGGGCAATTGTATCAACTGTCATAACGGTGTGACTGCTTCAGGTAAAAGTCCCGCTCATATTGCATCAACCAGCTTGTGCGACACCTGCCATGAAAAATTTCCCGCGCAATGGACGCCGGTTGCCGCAGCTGCCGTGGATCATGCGCAAGTTATTGGTACCTGTGCCAGCTGTCATAACAATGCAGTGGCTATAGGTAAACCTGCAACACATATCAGCACTACCGATTTGTGCGACGCCTGCCATGCCGCCGGGCCAATCCCCTTCCACCCGGCGGCATTGGGCGTCGACCATACGCAAGTATTGGGCACCTGCTCCAGCTGTCATGACAATATAACCGCCACGGGGAAATCAGCAACGCATATACCAACGACGCTGGAATGTGATGCCTGCCATACCAGCACAGCATGGATACCGGTAACGACGGTTGATCACACCAATTTCTCTGGTAACTGTATTAACTGTCATGATGGGGTAACTGCATCGGGTAAATTCGCGGGACATATTAACTCCACAAATATTTGCGATGCCTGCCATGCAGTGTTCCCGGCCAGTTGGTCACCGGTTGCAGCAAGTGCAGTAGACCATGCCCAGGTCATTGGCGCCTGTTCCAGCTGCCACAACAACAACATCGCAACAGGCAAACCAGCCAGCCACCCCAGCACTACTGATGTGTGCGAAGCCTGTCATCGCACTCCACCGGGTAACAGCTGGTTGCCAACCATCTCACCGGTTGATCATGCGCACGTACTGGGTTCCTGTGTGTCATGCCATAATGGCAGTATCGCAACGGGAAAATCTACTGCTCACATTAGTAGTGCGGACCTTTGTGAATCCTGCCACTCCACAACAAGCTGGTCACCAGTGGTCACTGTCGATCACGCCCAGGTGATTGGCAACTGTGCATCCTGTCATAACGGAGTAACTGCAAGAGGTAAATCAGCAGGGCATATTAGCAGCACAAACCTTTGTGAGGCTTGCCATTCAACAACGACGTGGTCTCCAGTCTTACAAGTGGACCACTCACAAGTCCAGGGCGCCTGTGTGAGTTGCCATAGTAAATCGACAGGACATATTTCAAGTACCAATGTATGCGAAGCCTGTCATAGTACAACGTCATGGAATCCATTTACCGTCGACCATGCACAGGTATTAGGCACCTGTTCAGCCTGTCATTCACTTCCAGGCGGCCATTGCTCCACTTCACTGGAATGCAATGCCTGCCACTCGGTTACAAGCTGGAACAATCCGTCGTCAGAATGTGGAGGAACTCCTGCACCACCGCCACCTCCGGGTGTTCCAACTCCGCCACCAGGTCCGCCTTCGCCACCACCAACGGTGCCACCACCACCAGCACCACCGCCGCCGCCTGGTGGTGGCATGGGTGGTGGCGGAGCCGGCATGTAACATCTACTTTATAGAGTGGTACACGATGGAAATGGATTTCCATTACACTTACACTCGAGCATGTGAAGATCGATAAAGATAATGGCGTTTTCCCGGATTTCGCTGTGCTTCTTCCAGGCTACGGATCATGCCGTTAAAGTGGGGGCAGAGAACCATTGTTACTCATTATTAGAGAATATTGTTCTCTGACCCTGTTATTCGTGAAACAGCAATTCGGGAGATTTTTAACTCAATAACCCCGCTTAAGGTCGACAACATTCAGCATCTTTTCACCGTTTACATAACGCCGCAGGTTTTCACGCACAAGCAACCAGAATCGATTCATTTGCGCATCCGATCCTGCACTGATATGCGGTGTAATGATGACGTTTGGCGTAGTCCAGAGTGGATGCCCCTGCGGGAGTGGTTCGGGATCCATCACGTCCAGCGCAGCGCCACCCAGTTGTCCGGACTCCAGGGCCTTGACGAGATCATTGGTTACAACACTCTTGCCGCGACCAACGTTAATAAAGTAGGCACCTTTTTTCATCGAGGTAAAAAATGCCGTGTTAAACAGGCCCGTCGTCTTCGGTGTCAATGGCGTGGCATTCACGACCACATCTGCCTGCGCGGCAAGTTTTAAAAGCTCATCAGCCAGCCCCACATAAGAAACAAATGCAGGCCCTTTGCGCGATGAATTTCGCGTAGCAATCACCTTCATACCCAGTTCCGACGCCCGACGCGCAATCTCGGTACCAATGCCGCCAAGCCCAACCACCAACATAGTTTTACCCTGCACTTCCCACATGTCAGTACGTTTTACTGCGCTGCGATCCCAGTACTCCTCAAGCTGCCGTTCGTGCCAAACATATAATTTACGCGTCAGGCTATACATCATCGCAATGGTATGTTCCGCAATACCAGGCCCATAAATGCGTTTCATGTTTGTAACCAGCAGATCACGTTGCAGCGCCAGCGGGGAACTGACGCACCGGTCAACCCCGGCCGTATAATTCAGGATATAACGAAGACGCTTGCCAGCCTTTAAACTTTCATGGGTGCAGATGCCAAGCAAAACGTCCGCGTCTTCGAGACTATCGACCATGGCACGAGGAGATGGGGCCACAATAATTTCGGCATCGCCAGCCACCGCTTTCAACCAACTGATTGCATCCGGCCTGGACTGCTTACGGCGTTCGTCCAACAATACAACAATACGACGTGGTTTTTGCCAGAATTTTTCCTGCCGTACCGGCTGCGCAGTTTGCTTGAGTCCCAGGTCCTTAATCAACTTTACGGTTGCAGCATCAGGCTCGACCGCGACACTGGTCGTGCTAACCACAAGACCGCTCATCAGAATGAATAATTTTAGTGCCTTCATATCATTAACCCGTAGTTTTCAGGTTCCAGTAATTGAACCTCCTTAATATTAGAGCCAATTATTCTTCAAATTCAATTTTCTTTAGCTCAACCACATAATGTCATCGCTTTCCGAGTATAATAATGGTCCAGACCACGATTAACCCTTAACAATTTATGTTTAATTGGGGTCTGCACCCAATTGTTGTTTCGACAAAAGGCAGGAATCATGTATCTGGATCATTCTCGCGGTGAAAAAATCGCCAACTTTTATACACGGCGTTTGGGGCAGTCTGTATTATTCTCCATTTCCCTGCTATCGATATATAGTTATAGTGCAATTTATAGCAACAACAGCTTTGCCAGTTCAGCCAAAGTGCCGCTGGTCATTGTCGATCAAGCGCAAACTCAAGCTGTGATAAAACAGGTGCCCCTTACCGGCACAGTGACATCGCCAAAGGTCGCCCGTTTATCCTCCGAAGTCAATGGACAGGTCAATACTATAAGCGTAGATATTGGGGATAAGGTTAAAAAAGGCCATACCTTGTTACAACTGGACCGGGAAATTGAAGCACTGAATCTCAAAGCCTTTGAAGCCGCAACACTACAAGCCCGTGAAGAACTTGCTGAAGCCAAACGACGTTATGAAAGTGGCAAACGGTTAAGAAAACAAAGCGGTATTTCCAAAGAAGAAATCGATCAACGCCTGGCTGAGCTAAAAATAGCTGAAGCAGCGCTACAACACCGACAGGCCGCGGAACAAAAACAACAAGCCGTTGTGAATCGCCATACGATTAGAGCACCATTTAGCGGAATCATCAGTGAAAAACTCACCGAAGTGGGTGAATGGGTAGAAACCGGCAAACCGGTTTTAACCTTGATTGCCATGGATGAGCTGCGAATTGATTTTCAGGTGCCACAGGAACTCTACACCCAAATTAATGGCAATAGCCTGATATCCATAACCCTGGATGCCCTGCCCGGTAAAAAATTAACCGGGAAAATTGATGCGCTGGTTCCCGTCAGCGATCCAGATGCACGGACTTTTCTGGTTCGCAGCAAGCTTACCAACAGTAATATCAACATGACGCCCGGCATGTCAGCGCAAGGTATGTTGCGGCTTAATACGGGAAAGTCGGGTGTTGTTGTCTCACGCGATGCCATCATGCGCTATCCCGATGGCAGGGTCACTGTTTGGGTAATCAATTTTGATAGCGAAGTTCCAAAGGTGTCTGAGCAACGCGTCAAAGTCGGCCATAGCTTTGACGGTAAAATTTCAATAGTGGAAGGTTTACAGGGCGACGCCATTGTTGTAGTGGAAGGCAATGAAGCCCTGAAAGAAGGCCAGACTGTACGGATTCATAATCAACAGTAAAATTTCCCTCTCTTAAAAGGAGAGAAGGGATTCTAACCAGGATAAAAATCATTTAAAACCATGTTCGAAGCCATCATTAAACGCGGCACCCTGATGACAGTCATCGTACTAATCATCAGTGTATTGGGTGTCGTGGCGGCATTTCAAATCCCCATACAAATGATTCCCGACCTGGA
>NZ_CDLKIE010000036.1:0-4244 GCF_975902315.1 Kaarinaea lacus
AAGAAAGATAACAAATAGGTAGAGACTTTAGAATTTAGAATAGCACATAACGGATCAAGAAATTCTTTTGGTTCATCCTCTCTAATAAATGCACTTTGCCCTTTTGCATCAAAAACAAATCCTTGACCACAAATTCTCTGAATCCCCACGGCATCGTATCTATTCTTCTATGAAAATCGACCTGCCGTGTATCATACTCTTCATACATCATTTCTATATCCTCAACACGGATATAAGCATCTAAATATTCTTCTGAATATTTTTCTTCTAATTTATCTATGCAAGGATCTACATGTCTGAAAAAGATAGACTGTCCATCTCTTATTGCTCCAGCATAGTAGGCTGGCTCACCATAGGTAAACTGTGTTACGAATCCGAGCGAAGAATCATAGTACCGTAGCGTATTTTCAAGATTGCTTGTAAAAAATTGCGGGACTATTTTTGCTATCATTCCATCTTTTCTCTTCTGTCGAAAGTTGCAAATAAAAAGCACTATTTAATGAGCGTCCTTTTTGATTCGTCTTACTATGTGGGATTAAAATTTCCACGCAATTTCATTTCTCAGTTTTTCGACTACCATTTTTTCCGGGCCAGCCACAGCCAGATAAACAAATGAACCACCGTTTACTTCAACGCATTTTACAGCCGCTCGATTATCATTGAAGTTTCCATACGAATAGTTGCCATTTTGAACCACACGGGTAAATCCCAGTGATTTTAATGCGCTATACCCCTTTAGCGCACAGACCGCCACAGGAATATTTAAACTTTTATGGTCCGACCAAAGTTGTGGTGGCTTGCTCTTTTCAATAGTAACTTCACCCGCTTTATTTTCGCCCACGCTACTACAGCCTGAAATAATAATCATTGTTAACAGAGAAATTAAAATATTCTTCATTGTGAACCTTTTTCATCCAACACATGCAGCGCTAAAATAACTGGCTTAATACTACAGCCTGACGACACAAGCACCTAGCCCCCGCTCAGGGCCTGGAATATGTAAACAGTCCCATCATCCTGAACTCGATCTGATAGCGTTTTTCTATCAACCACCATGCTTTCATCAATACTGAGATTTACATGCCGACGCAATGCACCCTGTTCATCGAGTATATAATCGGTGAAGCCTGGCGCAATTTCGTTAACTGCGTTTAAAATTTCAGCCACTGAGCCGGCTGGCACCGTAATCGTTCGATTCTTTAGCTGCGGAAAGAATCGATAAAGATGTTGCGTCATTTCGACAGTAGGCATGTCGTTCAACCAAATCGTACCGAATAAACCGGTGGAAAATTATTAGCGAGGCATCGCCATGTTTCACCACGATCTTCTGACAGGTAAACGTTTCCAGTGGTACTGCCAAAACATAAACAATCACCTGCTACATCCAGGCTATGCCTCAGCACGATGTCGTAAGCGTTGTCCTGTGGCAAACCGTCTCGAAAAGATTGCCATGACTGTCCGCCATCGGTCGTGCGGGCAACAAACAGGCCGCCATCAATCGCCATACGTTCCATGTCACTGTGTGCAGGTACGATCCACGCGGTACGTCCGTTCTTTGCATCAGCCGCAACTGGAAATCCAAAGTGTACACCAAGATCCGGCATGCTGACCTTTTTCCAGTTTTGCGCACCGTCATCACTGTAAAATACACCGCAGTGGTTTTGCTGCCAGAGATGATCCGGCTGCTCGGAACAGCTTGTCACAAAATGCGGATCATGTCCCCATTCGGACTCCGGATTTGGAGAATAATCATTGGTCATTCCCCGATTACGGCTCGCCCATGTTTGACCACCATCGGTAGTTTCAATCACACCGGCCGTCGACACTGCAACAGTAATATGCCTGTCATCGTGAGGATCAACATTTATAGAATGAATACCAGGTTCGAACACACCGTAGTCAATACTCGCGGGCGTGCCGTGCCAAAGATTCTCACTCGTCGCATCGCCAGCAAATAAATCACCACCGCGACTCTCATGGTTCCACAATGGACGGTTGAGTTCCCAGTTGTCACCGCCATCATCACTGACAAACAACCCACCGGGAATCGTGCCGGCATATAACCTGCCAGGCTGACTGGCATTACCAAATGCAATATTCCAGATCTTATACACGGTTGCGTCGTTATATTCAGGCTGAGCGGCCGGTGAGTTCGGATCGAAATCGGGCGTTGGCAGGTACTTGACAATGTAGCGTGCTCCCTCAGGATACTTTACCGATGTGACATCCTCCCAGGTCTCACCCGCATCATGCGAACGTGACAACTTCGGCCCCCAGTGGCCATGGTCAAGCGAAGCCCACAATGTACCATCGCGCGGATCTCGTGCTGCGTAACAAACGGGAATGCCTGCATGAGTAATTGGACGGATAAGCCAGTTACCATTTATACGCTCAATTATTACAGTACCCTTGCGAGTACCGAGCAATATCATGTTGGACATTAATTTATCCTCATAGAATTACGTCGATTCATGAATTAACCGTGATATGTCACCTGTCGCATTGCACATAACGATTTGCGTAATAGGCGTAACGAAAGGAACGTCCTAATTGACGCCCTTGTTTGCTGTCGATATCGCCCCTTCACTAAATTTCCCAATCAAAAAAAGCCAGTGAATACTTACTGAAACAGGTAATATAAATATTAAGCCAAAATAACTCGATAACTTTACGAGATGAAAAAAAACAAGGAAAAAGGCCGTAAAAATACCAACAATATGGCCAAATATCGTTAGCCTTCTATTTTTTAATACGCCTCTTCTATCACCCACATACGAATAACTGTTCCATAAAGCATACAAACCGATCGCTCCGGGAGGAATGCAATACATTAAAATCGATGGGTATGTCGCCTCATCATAATTGCCGCTGGCAAGATCACTAAAACCTATAAATAAATTTGGTACAGCGCCCATAAAAAACAACAAAAATATTGGCGCTACTCCAACGATAAATTCTATATGTATTATTTTGCTCTTATTCATCTTTTACAGCTAAAAATTACTATATCGACACATTCTGGTTATAGGTAGACAATATTCCATATATAACCAAAATTTTTGACCGATTTTTCCATATATGAACAGGCCTGATAACTGACTATTGTAAATATAGATAATTTAACCTTCACGATATGACATAATTTTACATAAAATTATTGCATCAACTTCAACACCTGCTCTTCGTTCAGTATTTCCACACCCAGCTTTTGTGCTTTGTCGTATTTGGAGCCAGGGTCTGCACCAACGACAACGTAATCGGTTTTCTTCGAAACACTACCGGTGACTTTAGCGCCGAGAGACTGGAGTTTTTCTTTCAGTTCGTTGCGTTTCATTGAAGCCAGGGTACCGGTAATGACAAATGTTTTACCTGCCAGTTCAGAATCACTCGCTGGCGCCTGCTCCACTGCCGGCCAATGCACACCTGCTTTAACGAGCTTCTTGATTACCTGTTTGTTGTGTTTTTGTTTAAAGAAGCTGACGATGTGTGCTGCCACAATTGGGCCGATATCCTGTACTTCCTGTAATGCCTCTTCATTGGCAGCCATAATGGCCTCCAGGTCTGCGTAATGTTGCGCCAGGTTTTGTGCAGTTGCTTCGCCAACATCTCGAATACCCAGGGCATAAATAAAACGCGCTAATGTCGTCTCTTTGCTTTTTTCCAGTGCATCGAGAACATTATCAGCTGATTTGTCGGCCATACGTTCCAGATCAGATAATTGTTTTTTAGTTAATGAATACTGGTCGGCGGCGTCTTCGATGAGCCCTTTGTCGACTAACTGATCCACCAGTTTGTCACCAACACCATCGATATCCATGGCACGTCGTGAATTAAAATGCTTGATAGTGTTTTTTCGTTGCGCCGGACAAACTAATCCACCGGTGCAACGGGTCGCAGCCTCGCCTTCGACTCGCTCTACATCGGAATGACATTCGGGGCACTTGTTGGGCATTTTAAAAAGTGAAGTGCGCCTGGGTCGACGTTCCTTGACCACGCTGGCCACCTTGGGAATTACGTCACCGGCCCGATAAATAATAACGGTATCCCCTACCCGCGCATCCAGTCGTTCAATTTCATCCTGGTTATGCAAGGTAGCATTGGTAACGGTCACTCCACCCACTTCCACGGGTTCGAGGCGTGCCACCGGGGTAAGAATTCCAGTACGTCCGACTTGCACATCGATGGCGTTTATCTTTGTTAATGCTTCCTGGGCAGGAAACTTGTGAGCAATTGCCCAACGTGGT
>NZ_CDLKIE010000037.1:0-2932 GCF_975902315.1 Kaarinaea lacus
CCGGGAACATCTCCCAGAAAATAGCCCAGCCCGATTCCTATTAACTTACCCCAGTGAATCACTATCTTCCTCGCTTATTCTTACTTGTTTTTCTTCTGTTCTTACCTGTTGCTAAAGTCAATTAGCACTGTTTGTTTGTAACTCAAATTCCAGCCAGACGTTAATCAATTTTCTACCCAGCTACAGCTGATTACGCCTGTTAATAACTTCGTAAATCGCACAATAAAGCAGCACGAAAACGGCCATTTACAGATTTATTCCCTTAAAATTGAGAGTGTTAGAATTATTGTCAGGGGCGGGATCTTGAATCGGAAAGCGGATCCATGCTTTGCCGAAAATTTGTGAGGTGCAACTATCATTGCACCTCATAAGGTTCACTAAACAACCCGCATCGTTACTGTATTTTAACTACAATAGGCAGGGTAATTGTAGTAAAAGTTATTATTATGTAAACGATGTAACGCAGTTGCCCAGTTAATTAGAATTGTGCGTGAGAAACCAACATTACAAAAATACCCACACAGCAAACCGCATTAACAATAAAAGTTACTGAACGCTCCATTATATTTCCCCTCGATTGAGTTATTTATAATTTAGAAGTAAAACGGGCTGCTGATCCACAGCCTCCGGTATTATGCCATAAATTAAGCGTAAGGCTAGACCTACAAATTTATTAGTGCTTTTATCGAGTTGTTGTAAATACAAAGACTTATGTCTTAATATGGTGCTAACCACAGACTCGATAAGCATGGGTTGAATGAACTATTATTTGATTTTTCAATCAGTTATTTGAACTGGGTTTAACAGTCATAAGTAGCGCAAAATAGCGCGCTTGTCGATTTTTAACCAGCTGATTTACCTGAATAAAATATATTGCAGAGATGTAAAAATGTCTGAACAAAGCCAAAACCAGAATTTTGCCACGCTGTTCCGGAATTCCGCGCCTTATATCAATGCGTTTCGGAACCGAACTTTTGTGGTGGTTTTCAGTGGGGAGGCGTTATTAGCCGATAATTTCGATACACTGGTGCACGACTTCGCACTATTACACAGCCTGGGTATACGCCTGGTCCTGGTCTATGGAGCCAGACCCCAGATTAACCAGAGACTGAAACAACAGGAGCTGAGCACCCCATTACACAATAATGTACGCGTTACAGATGAACGTGCTTTGCAATGTGTCAAAGAAGCCGTTGGCAGTGTCAGGACCGATATTGAAGCATTATTATCCATGGGGCTCGCCAACTCCCCCATGGCGGGCGCAAGGTTACGAGTAACATCAGGCAACTTTGTTATCGCCAGACCCTATGGCGTCAGAGGTGGCGTTGATTATCACCATACCGGTGAGATCAGACGAATCGACGCGCCTGCCATCAATAAACAACTCGACGATGGTACCATTGTGTTGTTGTCACCGTTGGGCTACTCACCCACCGGAGAGATATTCAATGTCACCGCCGAAAGCGTTGCTACCGCAACGGCCACTGCATTAAACGCCCACAAATTGATTTATTTAACGGAAGGATTGCCAATCACTGATGATCAGCAACAGTCAGTGCGAGAGCTATCGGTACAAGCGGCTCAAAAATTACTGGAAAGCCATTCCGAATTAACCGAGGACATCAGGCGCATACTCTCAAGCGCTGTTCAGGTATGTCAACAAGGGGTTCGGCGCGTACATATCCTCGATCGTAAAAGTGATGGTGCATTGTTACAGGAATTGTTTACGCGTGATGGTGTGGGCACCCTGGTTAATAGTGACCACTATGAGGATACCAGGCCTGCGGTCATCGATGACGTACCCGGAATTCTGGAATTAATCAAACCACTGGAACAACAAGCAATACTGGTACGCCGTTCCCGTGAAAGACTGGAAATGGAAATAGACAGATTTTCCGTCGTAGAACGCGACGGCATGGTTGTCGCGTGCGCATCCCTTTACCCCTACGATAATTCAAGGGTGGCAGAACTTGCCTGTCTTGCTGTTCATCAGGATTATCAGAAACATGGTCGGGGTGATAGCCTGTTGTCATATATTGAAAATCAGGCAAAGCAACAGGGTATCGCGCAACTTTTTGTTCTCTCCACCCAAACCAGCCATTGGTTTCAGGAACGGGGATTCGTGGCATCGGAGCTGAGTGTGCTCCCTGTAGAAAAACAGGCGATGTACAACTACCAGAGAAATTCCAAGGTGTTTATTAAAACGCTCTAGACAGCTGATCAACAACCAGGCTATTCGGTGATCTGCAATGCATAAGTTCCATAACGACCTGCGGCGGCCGGCCTGCTGGAAGAGGAAGTCACTTCTACGTAGTAAGTACCCGTTATTTCTGGTATGAAGCTTAATTCCGAAGACAACATTTCATCATCGTTGTGGACACGACATGGATTATCGTACCTGCCACAGAACTCCGTACCGGGGCGATTATCATTCACCATTAGCTGTCCGTAAGTATCAAATACCGGATTTCCCGATGCATCCAGAATGCGTATATAGGTATCCGCGCCGTTACTAAGATTCACGGTTTCAATAAAATAGTTTCTGCCTTTTTCAGCATCGAAAGCAACCAGATCTCTATCACTACTCGTATTGCTATGATAGAGATAATGTGTTTCTGCATCACACAACAACACGAGCTCATCGCACACTGAGAGTTTACGAAATACTCCCAGAAAATTATCCATTTCAAATATATCTTTCTGGTAGAAAACTTTTCTATCATTAAATACTGTTTGTAACACCGCGAGCTCTTCAGAATCTGGAGCGCGTTGTGAAATCCATCCATCCCAAAACGTTTCCAGCGTTGCAGGAAGCGCTGTTCCTTTAGCCATATAATTTGCATAAGTGTCCCAGATGGCTTGCATTCCAAATTCGTTCATCAAACCTATCAGTATCTTGACTACTGCCACTTCACTGGAAGAATAGATATAG
>NZ_CDLKIE010000038.1:0-11660 GCF_975902315.1 Kaarinaea lacus
AAAGGCCATCGATGAAGTTTTGGATGCCAAATTTCTATCCTGATAAATCGCTTAATTTAGGCACGCTCAATGAACATGGCATCACCATAGCTAAAAAATCGATAGGCTTGATCAATGGCATGAGAATAGGCTGCGAATATCTGACGCTTGCCAGCGAATGCGCATACCAGCATCAGCAAGGTAGATTCCGGTAAATGAAAATTAGTAATTAGCGCATCGACTGTCTGGATCGGAATACCGGGATAAATGAATATATTCGTCTCACCTTGATAGGGATGAATTTCGCCATCTTGTGAGGCTGCTTCCAGGCAGCGTAATGAAGTCGTACCGACAGCAATAACACGACCGCCATTTACTTGCGTTTGTTTCACCTGTTCGCAGACATCACTGGACACTTCCGCGTACTCACTATGCATTTCATGTTCTTGTATATTTTCAACCCGTACTGGTTGAAATGTACCAGACCCCACATGTAACGTAACAAAGGCCGTGTTAATTCCCTTCTGATTAAGAGTTTCCATGATACTGTCATCAAAATGCAATCCCGCTGTAGGCGCTGCCACAGCCCCATCTTTTTCTGCATAGACTGTTTGATAACGTGAAATATCAGTTTTGGTATCCTGCCGGTTGATGTAGGGTGGCAGAGGAACATGACCGTGCTTTTCTAGCAACAACCTTAATGGCGTCGGCGAATGACAAACCAGACGAAACAGATCCTTATGCCGCGCCATAACGACCAGTTCAAATTCGTCACTGATAATTATGGAGCTGCCAGTTTTGGGAGTTTTGCTGGCCCTGACATGCGCCAGGATTTGATTGCCTTCCAGTAGTCTTTCCACTAATACTTCAACTTTACCGCCGGTAGCCTTGGCACCATGTAAACGGGCTGGAATAACACGGGTATTGTTAAACACCAACAAATCACCGGGTCGCAATAAATCTGGCAAATCGCTAAACATGCGATCCGCGATGGCGCCCGTTTTCCCATCCAGACACAACAGCTTGCTGGCTGTACGCGATTCCAGCGGATACTGGGCGATCAAATGGGGAGGTAAATCAAATTGAAATTCACTGCGTTGCATGCGCGGGATACTAACAAAAAATCGCCCTTAATACCTTGCCCTGACTGAGAAAATCACTATACTAACACTCCTCGTGCCGGGGTGGCGGAACTGGTAGACGCGCCGGATTCAAAATCCGGTTCCTTCACGGGAGTGTCGGTTCGACTCCGACCCTCGGTACCAATCTTTCTTTTTCATTCAGGCTGTCTTTACAACGCATTATTTAACAAAGAATGGCCCTGTGATTTCATAAGTTATGCCGCCCGCGGAGGTCCCGGTTGTTCCACGCTGGGAGCTGAAGTAGAGCTTGTTGCCATGCTGGTTAATGGCCGGGCCGGTAATTTCGGAATTAGGTTGATCGACAACCTGTAACACAGGAACAAGTTCCAGGTTTGGCAAGATCGATATCAGTTGCAGATCACCACCATCTTCCGCAACAAACAGTTCACCGGTGGGAACCGCGGTCAGGGTATCTACCCCTGTCAGTATTGGATTGGGATGCGTTTCTGCATCATAAAAGACTGTCATGGTCTGATTTGCGACATCATAACGCCAGATTCGATTGTCACCTTTGGTGGCCATGTAAATATAGCCATCCAGATAAACAATTCCTTCTCCACCATCAAATGCCGTGCTTTCTCTTACCTGGTAACGAGTAGCCCCCTTCCTGGCGTTGGGATCAAAGACTGTATGCCAAACTACATTATTATTGCTTTGGTCAAGCACCTGCATAACTTCCAGTACACCCCTGGTCAGGTCAGGATTCCCTTTTGAATCCCGACCATCGGGCGTAAAACGGTAAAGCCTGCCGTCCTGTTCGTCTTCTGTTAAAAAAAACTGATTGTTAACGAGATCCACCGCAACTGCTTCATGACTGAACGTTCCCAATGCGTCCAGACGACGGGCTTTCGAGATACCCATTGGATCACATTCCCAGACATGACCATCACTTACTTCCTCACAGGATAACCAGGTTCCCCATGGCGTTTTACCGCCGGAACAATTTCGACTAGTGCCTTCGAGTATAGAATATGCATCACGCAAATCCCCATTCACACCAAACACCAGCGCTCCCGCGCCACCAGCTCCTCCGGCTGTTTCGCTATTCGATACATAAATCCAGCCGCCTCCACGGGTCGCAAACACATCACCGCCATCGGGCGCCCAATGCCAGACATAATTTGAATCCTTGAATGGTTTCTCATTGGTGCGTGCAATGATTCGTGAACTATAACCCTCAGGCAACCGCACGCCGTTTTCATCTGCTTCTCTTAGTGGCCCTAATGAACTGATATTGCTACTACGGGTGCGAAATTGCTTATCGACCTTTTCCTGCTTAACAACATAACCACACGCTGTCAGCAATGATGGCATTACCGGGATTAGAGACGCAGTTAATACGCCTCTCTTTAGCACTTGACGTCGATGTATATCAACAGCCTCGGATATTGAATTTTTTGTGCGGGTGTTCTGAAGCGATCGTATTAATTGCATTAACTGCTTAGCTGTCATTTTTATTCCTTGACTACATATACCTGCTAAATCAAACGGGCCGGGGATTAACGAAAGGACCAATCCTGCAATGCGTTTAATTTAAAGCGGTATCCTTGATAATCAAATTCTGCCCCTTCTGGCGTAATCGCATGGAGAAACAGATCTGCGTTTACCGCATCACCTTCACGCATTTTTTTACCATTGATCATAACGGATCGGCGCTCAACAGAGGTAGAATAGACATGCCCGGCAAATTCTATATTGGGAATGCTTTGACGAACATTTTCGGGCAGCTCCGATATCAACACCGCCTGAATGTTTTCCTCGATGGATTCCTGAGTTGCATCACTCTCTATAGCACTCGGTTGAGAGGCACCCCCATCTGCGCCCTTGCTGGCAACAACATCGCTACTCATATCAAGTGGTTCTTTCGAAAAGATTACCTTTGGTTGTGGCTTTGGTTGTGGTTTTGGCACTGCTGCAGGCTTTACTGGAACTTCTGTTGTTTGCTGCTGAGAACTTATTACTGGCTCCGGTTTTTCTACTACCACTGGTTCATCGATAACGGATTTTTCATCAGAAAGTGAAGCCACTTGCGGCTCATTGCTTACCGAGCCTGTGCTATTGCTGTCTTTTCCACCCAAATAGATCACGCCAAAAATAGCACCGTTAATCAGAACGACCAATACCAGTATATACGGCCACCAACTACGCTTGCTATCATGTGTTGTTACATCGTTATTGCTATGAATGGATTTAATGTCGGGGACATTGCCACGCTCGCGTTCCTGTTCAGATTTTTTAAGTGCTTCTAATATGTATGACATCGTTTTTACTCAGATGCACCAGGGGCACGGGCAATTTTAGTATGTAATTCATGATCCAGCGCTCTGGCACTTTGCTTGTCTGGCACAAAATTCATTTCAGATGGTTTTGACAACCGGGGAACATCCCTTGCCGTAACACTGTTAATCCTTATTAATGTTCTGGTACCGGCGATGCCATCTGAACGCAAACCTTCCTGCGCCTGAAATTCCTTTACCTTGCGAATCAGCTTTGTGTCATAGCTTACCATACCATTTGAAGCCGGATTCTCACCATTAATACTGTCCAGCCGGGATGCCAACCACTGGACATCAGGACCATTGGTTCCCACTTTAATAGCGCCGTCATAGCTTGGCGGTATACGCCATAAAACGGTGTAATCACCGAACCATCTTGACTGTAGTTCCACCAGGGAAGTTTTCACCTGTTGGCCACCCACCAGCATCGTAGCACTGTTACTCTCTAAAGTTACCAGGGTAGCAAAAACAGAATTCTTATTGCCAGCTAAAAAACGCAGAACAGCCGGGCGATCGATAGCGAGCAAACTTTGTAAATTCCCTTTTTGTTCCAGACAACTCAATCCCTTGCTCAGCGCAATATCACAGGGATCAGCTTCTGCACCAAGCTTAACTGATACATTCCATTGATCAAAAAGCGCTTGAAAAGCGCTACCCTTACTAACCGATTCATTCTGCGTATCAAGCAGTTGTAAAAAATCCCTGGCGTCATTAGCGCTAACAATCGTGGCGTCCTTATTTGTTGGCGCAGTTTCTTTATTCATACTGGACTTAAGGTTTGATGCCAGTTGGGCAAATTGTTCCTTATTGCTATAAACCATATAACCACCGACAACAATCAAAACCAGTATTGTCAGCACAGCGGCTAACCTGGGACTCCAGAATGGCTTGCTGCCCCTGGTTTCCATTGCAGCACCAAATACTTCCCTTGCGGCACGGGTAAGGATTTTACGATCAATGTGTTTCTGGTTCTGAACATATGCACCTAACATGGCACGATCGCACAGCAGGTTTATCTTCCTGGGAATTCCGCCAGTATAGTTGTATATCTTTTTTAGCAACGGATAGGAAAAAACTGGCTCTTTGACACCGGCAACTTCAAGGCGGTGTTTGACATAATCAATGGTATCTTTTTTCGATAACGGTAAGAGATGGTAACGCGCGGTAATGCGCTGTTCGAGCTGTCTGAGTTCCGGGCGCGCCAGTAGTTGCAACAACTCAGGTTGTCCTATCATTATAATTTGCAGAAGTTTGCGCTGGTTTGTTTCCAGGTTAGTTAACAGCCGCAGTTGCTCCAGAACCTCCATTTCCAGGTTTTGCGCTTCTTCCAGAATTACCACCGTCTTCCTGCCCTGGGCATTGTTTTCCAGCAAAAACTGGTTAATACAATCGATAAATACTTTAAGGCTGGTATTGCCTTCCGGGTACGCAATATGTAGTTCATCGCAGATGGTTGCCAACAGCTCCTGCGCATTGAGCTTGGGGTTGAGCACCATGGCTACACTGGAATTTTCAGGCAATTGTTCCAGCAGACAACGGGATATCGTCGTTTTGCCCGTGCCCACTTCCCCACTCAGTAAAACAAAGCCACCATCTGTCTCAAATCCATACACCAGATGCGCCAGAGCTTCACGATGCCGCTCGCTCATATATAAAAAGCGTGGATCCGGAGCAATGGTAAACGGTGTTTCTTTGAGTCCGAAATGGTTGTCGTACATGGTCTGCGTTGTTTATGAAATCTGGTTTTATGAAATCTGGGTTTGTGAGATCAAAATTTATGCGGTCTGAATTTTCGTGATATTGGCTTTCGAGATATTGGTTTACGACATCCTGGCATGTGTTGCAGAAATGTGTGATTCATCATTGCGTAAGTATACATCAGGATACTGACAAAAAAGCGGCATTATAAACCATAACTTAATGAATACTCGGCATTTCTTCTAATTTTTCTGAACTGGCTAACAGTCTGCTTCACATCGGAACCATCCAGCGGTGCTTTAATGTACTACTCAGCCATTAAATCTTCCTTAACTATCAATATGTTAATTCAAACCACCCGAACATGCTTCGACATGGCGTGGCATCAATGAGCCGTCACTCAGGATTTCACATTGGCTAATTATGGTACACACCATGCATAGTAAGCTGAGAATTGAATACACAGAAGTGTTAACAATGACCTGAATTTATTCTTGTGGTTAGACGATACAGATCCACACTTGTTTCAGCTAATACGGGAAAATACCGACATTACTAACGCTACTACCGCTACCACTAACGTGCGGGGAGGACAACGCAAAATGAGCAGCCTGGCAGAAAAATCACTCAACCACCACGTGATTATTCAACGTAGTCAAAAACGTTGGAACCTGGTGCATTACCTGCGTGTACTTAAAGCGGAAAACAATCAGCTAATTGGTCATCTGGTTGACATTACCACCGAGGGAATGATGCTCATTAGTGAGCAATCTATTCCCCTTCACCAAAGCTTCAATCTAAGAATGGAAATTCCTACAGATGATGACATTCCACAAATGATCGCGCTCAATGCGGAAAGCCTCTGGACTAAAAAGGATGTTAATCCTGCATTTCATGATACCGGGTTTCGCCTGATCAACCCGAGCAAACGAGCCATTAACGCGATTACCCGGCTGATCGAAGAACTAAAATTTGAAAATTAAAATCCCGTAATTTCACAACAGTTATTTCGCGGAAATCACCGCGGGTAAAATCGCTTTTTTAGTCGATTACCTGTCCTGCTTTTAATCCAATGGCTATGGATCACTTCCAGGCGACCCGTTACAATATCGTCTATTGCGTTCAATCTAAAACT
This sequence comes from Kaarinaea lacus, assembly GCF_975902315.1. NCBI lineage: Bacteria > Bacillati > Cyanobacteriota > Cyanophyceae > Nostocales > Nodulariaceae > Kaarinaea > Kaarinaea lacus. The sequence continues at coordinate 6,231 of NZ_CDLKIE010000038.1, forward strand.
AACAATCAAGCTTTACCGTATCCGCTATGAACTCAGGTTGCAGTGCAGGCACAACAGAACCCTTTGCGCTTCGCGTACTGGGCGACAGTATGAGTCCTGAATTTCGGGATGGAAATATTATTATTATTGATCCTGCCGTACCTGCATGCCACGAAGCATTTGTTGTAGTGGACTATGGTGGTGAAATATTGTTTGGCCAGTTTCACACAAGTGAAGGCCGGCACTGGATTCACTATCTCAATCCTGCTCATGAACCCGTTGAGCTGATATCAAAGTTTGAAGTCAAAGGAGTTGTCATACAACGCTCAACGGGCAGACGCAAAGATTTAAAACACTACGACTACTCGGCCCAATAATACCGATTCCTGTCCCAACAAACTGACACCTGTCAAATTTCCGCAACATTTCCCTGCGTGATATTTCCCCCTGCAAGGCGTTTTGCTTTACAATGCATTATCACGCAAAAGAGAAACATGGCTTAACCATGTAGCGTTATAAAAATAGTAGCGCCATAAATACATCGCTAAAAAAACTACCGATATAAAGTAATTACCGATAAATAGAGCAAAAAGCCACAGGAGCATATGGTGACATCCCTTTCCCGTATTTCAATAAACAACGATGGATTCTTCCAGGATGCAATCGGCGACGCAGGCATCAGTGCGCACCAAATTGAAGCACTTTCGCCGCGACTGGACGCGCTACGGCAAAAAATCGCCCAGTGGAACAATCCTGATCCAGTAAATTTTCTCAATCTGCCTGTCACCAATGGATTAGCGGAAATCAAAAAAATAGGCCAGGAGATCCTGCAAAAATTTAACAATACCGTGGTTTTCGGTATCGGAGGCTCCTCACTAGGCGGTGAAATGTTGATTAATACGCTAGGTAGCGGTGATCATAAAGTTAGCTTTTATGACAATGTCGATCCCACTACCCTCGCGACACTGGACAAAATCAAGTGGGATGAAACCTGTTTACTGGTCATTTCAAAATCGGGAAATACCGCGGAAACCTTGAGCCAGTTTTTGACCATGAGACCGGCCATGGAGCGGCTATTGGGCAAAGATGGCTTACAGAAGCACACGTTATTTGTTACCGAAAATGAAGAAGGCGCGCTGTTTCAACTGGGACAACGTTTAAACATTCCCGTAGTACCTCATCCCACTGTTGGTGGTCGTTTCTCTGTGTTATCCGTAGTGGGGTTATTACCTGCGTATTTAGGGGGTGTCGACGTCGATGCTGTTGTCGATGGTGCGCATGCGATGGCACAACGCTGCAGTAAAGATGATATCAATGAGAATCCTGCATTTTATAACGGGGCAGCCCAGTATCTTCACGCAGAGCAAGGCCGTACCTTAAGTGTACACATGCCTTACGCTGACAACTTACGCATGTTAATTGACTGGTTTCGTCAGCTATGGGCGGAAAGCCTGGGTAAGATTGATGGCCAGGGCAAACACAAAGGTATGACCCCTGTTGCAGCACATGGTGTTACGGATCAGCATTCCCAGTTACAACTATACCTTGAAGGCCCTGATGATAAGCAGGTTACTTTTTTTACCAGCAGTGGCGCACAACACATGGGTCACACGGTTCCGGTAGAATTTGAAGATATACCAGCCATAGCACCGTTAGCCGGACACACAACCGGCGAACTTTTCACTGCCGAATTTCAGGCAACGCGTACCACCCTGTCGCGTGCAGGGAGACCAAACCGGACCATCAGCCTGCATGAAGGCGATGCCTATGCCATTGGCGAACTGATCATGTTGTTTGAAATGGAAACGGTGGTAGTCGCCGAGTTGATGGGAATTGATCCCTTCGATCAACCCGCTGTTGAAGAAAGTAAGGTATTAACCAGACAATATCTGGCAGAATTCGGCAGTAATACCAAAACCTGATCAATAAATAATCCATCCAGCCGATTACATCATTCTACACTGTAGCGGAATCCATCTGTCGAAACCGCTACAGCTGCTATATTTTTCAATAAATAGTGACACCTGACCGATCCCGGTTTGTTCTGCGACACTTCATTTTTATCGCCGTTCGCCGCTAGTACTATCAGAGCTCTGGGGCTATTTTTCAGTAATCCGATAAGTTCGTCACATCAATATGAACGCTAAATTCTGCAACAAGACACTTAAATATTGCCTGCCTCTGGGGACGGGATTGCTATTGTTCTATTTTGTGATATCTGTTGCTTATGCTGACCCTGGTGCCAAACTGGTACAAACGCCCTACGAAGAACAAAAAGCCGTTTTCGAATTCTACTTCGACCACCCACAGAAAATTGGCGCGGGTCTTTACTGGATGCTGGGGATGTACCATACCCTCAACGAAGAACCCTATGCCATTGCGCCTGATTTTCTTGATGTAAAAGTTGTCATGCATGGCACTGAAGTCGTTACACTAGCCAAGCATAATTACGAGTATTATAAAGAGGCCGTGGAACGCATGCGTTATTACTCGGAGTTCGGCGTGGAATTCAGAGTCTGCGCAATCTCCGCCCAGGAATATGGCTATAGCCCTGAGGACTTTCATGAATTCGTACATATCGTTCCCAATGCCGTAACGGAAATCCTGCACTGGCAGTCAAAAGGCTATGGCCTGGTCATTCCTCGCGTCCATGAGAAACATAACAGTATCGAAGAACTGCGCTAAATCGATTCACCTTTCATACCCTACCTCTAAGTAACTCAATAAAAAGTTACCTTTGTACTTAGGCGCGAATACTTCTACAATACGCGCCTCGATTGAATTAATACCCAAACCACAGCCCCATGATCCAAGCTTGCAGTATTTTTAATCCATCTTTTGTTGATAAACCTGGATTCACCTCTCACTGGGGCCGACTTTATGGCAGCAGTTATGGTTTAGCCATTTGTAATGCTGCCCAACAGGCGCAACGGCCATTTATAATTCTTACCCCGGATACCCAAACGGCGTTTCGCCTGGAATATGAGTTGCGCTTTTATGGAGCGGGATCAGATAGCCTGCCTCTGTTGCATTTACCCGATTGGGAAACCCTGCCCTACGATACCTTTTCACCCCACCAGGATATTATTTCTGATCGCCTGTCGACACTACACCAGCTGCCACACATGACCCAGGGCATTCTGGTCTTGCCGGTATCTACGGTCATGCAACGTCTGGCACCCCGAGAATTTCTGGAAGCCAACTCCCTTCAAATTGAAACCGGGCAACAACTGGATATGGAAAATATGCGTCAAAAACTGACGCGCAGTAGTTACCGGCTGGTGTCGCAAGTCATGGAGCACGGTGAATTTGCAGTGCGTGGCAGTATTCTCGACCTGTTCCCCATGGGAAGCCACGCTCCCTATCGAATCGAATTATTTGACAATGAAATCGAAACCATCCGTACATTTGATCCGGAAAATCAGCGCAGCCTCGATCAGGTTGATCAGGTCAGCCTGTTGCCTGCCAGAGAATTTCCGTTAACCGAACAATCCATCGCGCGTTTTCGCCAGGCTCACCGCGCAGCGTTTGAAGGTGATCCCAACAACAGTATGATTTACCGCGACGTTAGTAATAGCATCGCCCCATCGGGCATTGAATACTATTTGCCGTTGTTTTTTGAACGCACTGCCACCGTTTTTGATTACCTGCCTGAAAATAGCGTGTTGTGCCAGGTGAATGATGCCAAACATGCCGCTGATCATTTCTGGGATGAAATTGAACAACGTTTTGAACAACGACGTTACGATTTACAGCGACCGATTTTACCTCCGCAAGATGTGTTCCTGCGAACCAACGAATTATTTCAGCAATTCAAGCAATACGCACTTATCAATATTCAATCATTCAAACTGGAAGACAAAACTGGCGCCTGTAACTTTGATTGTGAAACACCACCTGTAGTTAATGTTGATGCGCGGGCGGCTCGCCCGGCAGATAAGCTGGCCAGTTTTGTGGAAAACTTTGATGGCCGCATCCTGTTTGCTGCTGAATCCACTGGCCGCCGCGAAACCCTTATCGAACTACTCAACAGCAACGATATACAGGTGAAATCTGTAGAAAACTGGCAGGACTTTCTCGCCAGTAGTGACAAGCTGGCGATAACTATCGCACCGCTGCAACATGGCCTGCTGTTAAGCGATGATTCTATTGCTGTCATCGCGGAACCACAAATCTTTGGCGAACAGGTGTTGCAACGCCGGCGACGCAAAGAACGACAGCGTGATCCTGACCTGGTTATTAAAAATCTGGTGGAACTGGAAGAAGGATCACCGGTAGTTCACGAAGACCACGGTGTCGGTCGTTATGTGGGCTTACAAAAAATCACTGTGGGTGAAATCGAACAGGAATTTCTGACACTGATTTATGCAGGCAATGACAAATTATATGTCCCGGTTGCATCGTTACACTTAATCAGCCGCTATACGGGCGCATCACCGGAAGCGGCACCGCTGCATAAACTGGGCAGCACCCAGTGGGAGAAAGCCAAACGCAAAGCCCGCGAGCGTGCACGCGATGTGGCTGCGGAACTACTGGATATTTATGCCCGCCGGGAAGCACGTTCAGGCTATAGCTATCGCATTGAAAAAGATCAATACCAGGCATTCTCAAGCTCGTTTCCGTTTGAAGAAACACCGGACCAGATTGATGCAATCCAGGGGGTCATTAGTGACATGCGTAACAATAAACCCATGGACCGCCTGGTCTGTGGTGATGTAGGCTTTGGAAAAACCGAAGTCGCCATGCGTGCGGCGTTTATTGCCGTACAGGATGGCAAACAGGTTGCCATGCTGGTGCCCACAACCTTGCTTGCCCAGCAACACTATGAAAACTTCAAGGACCGTTTTGCAGACTGGCCGGTACACGTTGAATCCCTGTCCCGGTTTCGCTCCAGGAAGGAACAGGACAATATAATCAAACAACTCAAGGAAGGCACCGTCGACATCGTAATCGGCACTCACAAGCTGATACAGGAAAACATCAAGTTTAAACGCCTGGGACTGGTCATTATCGATGAGGAACACCGCTTCGGTGTAAGACAAAAAGAACGCTTTAAGGCTTTACGCTCTGAAGTAGACTTATTAACGTTGACTGCAACACCCATACCTAGAACACTGAACATGTCATTGTCCGGTATGCGCGATCTCTCCATTATCGCAACCGCACCGGCTAAACGACTGGCTATTAAAACCTTTGTTAACCAGTGGAACAATGCCACCATCCAGGAAGCCTGCTTGCGGGAAATCCATCGTGGCGGACAGGTATTCTTTTTACACAACGAAGTTGAAACCATAGAAAACACGGCACAGAAAATTCGGGAACTGTTACCCGACGCCAACGTACAAATCGCCCATGGTCAGATGCGTGAGCGAGAGCTGGAAAGAGTCATGGCGGACTTTTATCATCAGCGATTTAACATTCTGCTATGCACTACCATCATCGAGACCGGCA
>NZ_CDLKIE010000039.1:0-2914 GCF_975902315.1 Kaarinaea lacus
CCCTGGTTAGCGCGAAATCCCCGGATCACCCGTTGAATAAACTGGACAGGATTATTAATGACAAAGCTGGCGCGCGGAGATGACATTACACTATAGTTCACCGATATTGAGCATGGAATCCATAAGCAATAATATAATGACTCCAGTTGAATAACCAATTTTTCAGGATTACATCCACTCTTTTTTACCGGCTATTGATTTGTATCAGTTGTGATTAATCTCCCTGTTTTAAATAATTTACGCCAAAGATTGATGTCAAACCTGATTCCTTTTATCCTTATGCCTGTTGCATTCTCCTGATACCACCATGCTAAAAAATATTTTCTACAATTATTATTACACGATAATTGTCACAATTTTAATATTTAGCTCCCAAAATATCGCAGCTAACGAACTACCCCTGTTTGATGCCCACGTTCACTACAGCTCAGATGTCTGGGAAACCATACCGCCAAAGCGTGCGATTAATAAGCTAAAAAGGGTCGGTATTCGAAAGGCTATTGTATCCAGCACGCCTGCTAACGGAGCAGTTAAGTTATTTAATGCTAAACCGGATTTTGTAATTCCATTCTTACGTCCATATCGAACTTCCGCCGATCGAAATAACTGGTACAACAATCCGGAAATACTGGAGTACGTAGAAAGCAATCTTAAAGAATTCCGGTATCGAGGTTTAGGTGAATTCCATTTATTCGGTTCTCAGGTTGGCACTCCCGTTATGCAAGGCATTCTCAAGTTAGCAAAAGAGAACAAGCTTATCCTGATGGCACATTCCAACCATGAAACCATTGACGCCCTGATTCAGGCAGCCCCATCTCTGACGATAATTTGGGCGCACGCTGGTTTTGATGTGGACACCCGAATTATAAGTAACAAACTCAAGCATTATAAAAACCTGTACATCGAACTATCTTTCAGAGAAGGTATCATGGAAGAGCAGGTATTAAGCAAACAGTGGTTTGCTCTTTTTACCACCTACCCTTCCCGGTTTTTGATTGGCACAGATACCTATATACCGCAACGCTGGTTGCAACTACCCGACATTACACAGCAATACCAGAAATGGTTACAACAACTCCCTTCTGACGTCGCAAAAGCGATCGCTTATGAAAACGGGATACGCCTTTTCCAGGAATAACGGTCATTCTTATCCAGCCAAATAGCAACAAAATTAACAGCTTATACAGTACCAGTACTGACATTACGTTATTGTTAAATACTGCGAATTGATGACCTATATCAAATGCTCTTCACAGGATTTGTTTAGACTATAGTCACTTACAAGCATATAGAAGATTTTGAAGACTGCGGCAGTCGTCGTAGTGAAATGGCTAACCGCAGTGTCCAGCACCAACCTTTCAGGGAGGACATTGTGCTATGAGCAGCTACCGCACAGAAGATATCAGAAATCTCGCACTCATGGGTCAGGATGGTGCGGGCAAAACCACCCTCACCGAAAAACTCCTGTTTCAGGCTGGTGCGATCACCTCGCCCGGCAGCGTAGAAAAAGGAAATACCGTCAGCGATTTTGAACCCGAAGAACTACGCTATCATCACTCATTGCACACCTCTGTCGTCGGTCTGGATTATGATGGCACCCATATCAACCTTTTAGACACCCCCGGTTTTCCTGACTTTATCGGCCAGACGCTAAGTGCTGCACCAGCGGTAGATGCATTAGCCATAGTCATTAATGCGCAAAATGGCATTGAGCCCATGACTCGTCGGCTTATGAGCTGGGCCAAAGCACATAACTACTGCCGTATGATCATTGTTAACAAAATAGATGGTGAAGAAAAAAAGCTGGGGCAGCTCCTGCAGGATATACGCGACACTTTTTCCGCCGATTGCATACCCATCAATGCGCCAACAAAAGACGGCAATGAGGTGATTGACTGTTTTTATAATATCAGTGGTGATACTGCCTTCTCCTCTGTTGCGGAAATGCATACTGCATTGATTGATCAGGTCGTCGAAATGGATGACGCTTTGATGGAAAAATACCTGGAGCAAGGTGACATCGAACCCGAATTATTACATGATGCATTCGAAGAAGCGTTGCGCGAAGGACACCTTATTCCTGTCTGTTTTGTCTCTGCACGCAATGATGTGGGTGTAAAAGAATTATTAAAGGTGTTTTCAAAATTAATGCCTAATCCCCTGGAAGGAACCGCCCATAAATTTTCAATTAATAGTGATAAAGAAGAAGATCTTACTTTCTTCCCAACTCCGACAGTGGACCAGCATGCTCTGGCGCATGTTTTTAAGGTTACTTTTGATCCCTTCATTGGAAAAATGGGAATTTTTCGTATCCACCAGGGACAAATCACCAAAGACTCCCAACTCTATATCGATGACATTAAAAAACCGTTCAAAGTTGGACATTTGTTCAAAATTCAGGGAAAGGATCACATCGAAACTGACTATGGGTTACCTGGTGATATTTGCGCAGTCGCGAAAGTCGACGAGTTACATTTCAATGCCATCATCCATGAAACCCATGACGAAGATAACCTGCAATCGCCCGGTCTCGATTTACCACAACCCATGTCCGGCCTGGCACTAGACGCGCAAACCAGGGGTGATGAACAGAAAATGGCGTCTGCACTGGAAAAGATAACTATTGAAGATCCCTGTCTCAATGTAGAGCACAACGCCAATACGAACGAAACTATTATCAAAGGCCTGGGTGAATTACAGTTACGTGTTGCACTGGAGAAAATGACCGATAGTTACCATGTCAATACCAGCACCCATACACCTAAAATAGACTACCGGGAAACTATCACCAAATCGGCGGAAGGACATCATCGACATAAGAAACAATCAGGAGGTGCCGGTCAATTTGGCGAAGTATTCTTGCGTATTGAACCATTGGCGCGCGGTAAAGGATCCTTCTTCCTTCCCTCTCCCC
>NZ_CDLKIE010000040.1:0-4414 GCF_975902315.1 Kaarinaea lacus
GCCCAACTCACTCTCTACTGTCTGGCGTGCAAACGCCGTCATGCTACGAACCATGCAATCACCTCTTGGATAAGGACTTTCTTAGTAAATAGTTACAAGCAACGGGAACAGAAACGCTAACTGACTGATGTATAAATAATTCTCACTGTAGCATACACGTTCATGACTGTACAAAACAATCAACTGCCCAAGGGAACCGAGCTCGCTCACTACGTTATTGCGAAAACCATGAGCGCGGGTGGTTTTGGCATCGTCTATCTGGCCAAAGACCTGCGCAGTGAGCAAGTAGTTGTTATTAAGGAATACTTACCGAATAAGCTGGCAAAACGGGAAGCGAACCTGAACGTTGTGCCCAAAGCGGATAATTGCAAAGCCAAATTGTATGAGGGACGACAACTGTTTTTACTGGAAGTCAGTGCCTTAAAAAAACTGCAACACCCCAATATTGTCCATATTACAGAATCCTTTGAAGCATTCGGCACGGTATACATCGTGATGGATTATCAGCCCGGCCAGACCTTGCAGCACTACATCAGCAAAAGCAGTGGGGGTTTCAAGGAACACGTATTGCGCGCCATATTTCCACCTTTTCTCGACGGAGTAAGGCTGGTGCATGATAACAACTTACTCCACCTGGATATCAAACCCAGCAATATTCTGATTAAACAGGACAGTACCCCTATCTTGCTGGATTTCGGCGCTGTCATCCGCAAGAACATGAGCCGCACCATGCAACACCGTACCGTTATAACGTCCGGATTTTCACCAGCCGAGCAATATGATGAAAAAGGCTATTGCGGACCCTGGACCGATATTTATGCCATCGGCGCCACGATGCGCACCTGCATTGAGGGTACGCCCCCGCCAAAATCTACTGATCGGCAGGAAAAAGATAATTTGAAACCAGCAGCTCTGGTTTTTAAACGCAAATACTCTGCGGATTTATTGGGCGCAATAGATTGGGCCATGGAAGTTGATGCACTGCTAAGACCGCAAAGTGTTGATGAATTTTTACGTGCCTTTAATCAAGGCGCTGATTTTGAAAATGGATCTGGCATGTTATCGAAATTATTCCCTAAACGCATGCCCTGGGGTAAAGCCAGTTAAGCGACGATGAAATACAATGTCAGCAAAGCCAACCGTTTAGGCAATCGAAAATCCAACCAGGACCGTATGGGCGTGGTGGAAACCCGGCATGCGATCTTGCTGGTATTAGCCGATGGATTAGGTGGACATGCAGGTGGCGACCTGGCTGCTGAAACAGTGGTAAATTGCGCTATCCGCCTGTTTAAAAGCGTGACGCAGCCCATTCGTAATCCACGCGCCTTTATTAACGACATCATCCTGCGCGCACAACGTGACGTACTCGAACTGGCAGCGGCGTCCAGCCCGCCATTGCAGGCAAAGTCAACTTGTGTTGTGTGTATTGTTCAGGACGGTTTGGCTTATTGGGGACATTTAGGCGATAGCCGGCTGTATGTCGTTCGTAATAAGGCTTTATTAACGCGCACGATAGATCACTCCCGAGTGGAAGAACTGTACAAGCGAGGATTGATTACTGAAGAAGAAAAGTCTACCCATCCCGACAAGAACCTGATTACACGCTGTATTGGTTCTGAAAACCAGCGACCACAACCAAGCATATCACGCGCGCTACCTCTGCAACTGGGTGATGTCATATTGCTGTGTTCCGATGGCCTTTGGTCACCGCTCACCGATAAAGAGATTTACAATGGCGTTCAAAAAAGGAATTTTGACGATGCTATCGAAGACCTGGCCAGTGAAGCCGAAGAAACCAGTTATCCACATTCCGATAACATCAGTGTGATAGCCTTGCGCTGGTTAACCAGCACGGCAAACAAGAACAGGGAATTAAAAGCCAAAAGTGCCATGAAGGAAACCAAACGTGACATTGACAATGTGAACAGGGAAATGGATGACATGATCAAAAAACTAAAACAAATCGTTAATAAATAGTCGCAGCAATATACCCCCGCATTACATCCAGCCTCGCTCTGCAAATGATACGGTTGCTCCATCGCCAACCACTACATGATCCAGTATTCGCACTTCCACTAACGAAAGGGCTTTTTGCAGTTGTAGCGTGAGATCGCGGTCTGCCTGGCTTGGTTCAGCCACACCGGATGGATGGTTGTGTGCCAGGATCACAGCGCTGGCATTGTGTTTCAAGGCACCTTGTACAATTTCGCGAGGATGCACCGATGCCATGTTGATGGTGCCGTAAAACATTTCATCATAACTGATCACGCGATGTCGATTATCCAGATAAAGGCAGGCAAACACTTCCTGACGATAGTCACGCATTTTGGCCATCAGAAATCGATGAGTATCATGCGGATTATTCAGGGCATCGCCACGCGCCATTTTTTCAGCCAAATAGCGGCGACTCATCTCGAGGGTGGCCTGTAATTGGGTATATTTGGCTTCCCCCAGACCCGGGCTTTGGCAAAACTGCTGGCGATCAGCTTCCAGCAATCCGCGTAGACTCCCGAACTGGATTAGCAATTCACGCGCAAGATCCACCGCTGTTTTTCCTTTGGTACCGGTTCGTAGAAAAATCGCCAGTAATTCAGCATCAGACAGGGATTGCGCACCCCGTAACAGCATTTTTTCCCGTGGCCGCTCATGTGCCGGCCAATCCACAATTGCCATAGATTTACTCCTTTCGGAATGTAGAGTCATCGAAAACCGGGCTTTATTCTTTTAATGGCGCCGGAGTGGTTTTTTGCTAATAATTTGTTGTTTTATTGTCTAAAATAGACAGTCCAGTCGATTAGCATCGACTGCAATTTCGACTTTAACAAAGCATTTTACGCAATGAAACAACTGGCCAACAAACAAATATTACTCGGAATCACTGGTAGTATTGCCGCTTACAAAGCCTGTGAGCTGGTGCGCCTGTTGCGCGATGCCGGCAGTGAGGTACGCGTTGTCATGACGCGGTCAGCCACCGAGTTTGTTAGCCCACTGACCTTTCAGGCCCTCAGTCAAAATACAGTGCATCGTGAGCTGCTGGATGAACAGGCCGAAGCGGCCATGGGTCATATTGAACTGGCCCGTTGGGCTGATGCCGTTATCATTGCCCCGGCCAGCGCCAATAGCATTGCCCGGCTGGCGCAAGGCCGCGCCGATGATCTATTAAGTACTGTGTGCCTGGCAACATCAGCGCCTGTTGCTGTCGCGCCTGCCATGAACCAGCAAATGTGGCTGGATGCCTCAACGCAGGAAAATATCACGCTATTGAAAAATCATGGCGTCCATATATGGGGGCCGGCAGAAGGCGATCAGGCCTGCGGCGATGTGGGACCGGGTAGAATGCTGGAACCTCCAGAAATTCGCGAGCACATTGCGACGTTATTTGAGACTGGAGCATTGGCAGGCCTGAAAATCGTCATCACCGCGGGGCCTACGCGTGAACCGATTGACCCGGTTCGTTTCATCAGCAACCGCAGTTCCGGTTTAATGGGATACGCTATTGCCGAAGCCGTCGTGGAAGCGGGTGGCCATTGTGTACTGGTGAGTGGCCCCACTCACCTGGCAACACCTGATAGAGTAAAGCGCATTGATGTGGAGACTGCACAACAAATGCATGTGGCCGTGATGGAACACGCAACAGATTGCGATGTATTTATTGCCGCGGCTGCAGTCTCTGATTATCGGGCACAGGAACTTGCTCAACAAAAAATTAAAAAAAGTCAGCAAAACTTAAATCTGCAGTTAGTGCGTAATCCGGATATTCTCAGTGATGTCGCGATGCAATATCCCACGGTTTTCACGGTTGGATTTGCCGCCGAAACTCAGGACATACAACAATATGCCATCCAGAAACTCAATCAAAAGTCACTGAATATGATTGTGGCCAATGACATTAGCCGCAGAGATATTGGTTTTGACAGTGAAGACAATGAAGTTGCGGTTTACTGGCAAGGGGGCGAGCAGACTTTCGAAAAAGCATCCAAGTCACAAATCGCCAGACAGTTGATACAACTAATCGCCCAACAGCTTAACGCTTCTCAATAATCTCAGCTCTGATGTTGAAGCTCGGTCAAACCCGCTGCCAGGTCCGGATACTGTAATCGAACACCCAACTCCTGTATCAACTTGGTATTGTTGATACGCCTGGATTCTTTCAAATAAGACAACATTCCGGCGCTTAACTCTTTTTGTGCCTGCTGCATATCTATTTCGGGTGGTTTCGGTAATCCCATCGCAGCAGCAACTGACTTAAAGTAATGTGACATGGTGCTGGGTTGCCCGTCGCAGACATTATAAATAGCCGCATTGGGTGCACGTTCCGCAGCCGCTACACACACCCTGGCAAGATCATCCTGATGGATGCGGTTACTAAATGGCGCCTGCGCCTCAAGCAATATCGGCAAACCTTTTCGCAAAC
>NZ_CDLKIE010000041.1:0-3524 GCF_975902315.1 Kaarinaea lacus
CTATGGTGAACGCTACAAGACGTTAAAGGGAGGATCCTGGTTCGATTGTTCTTTTTACAACTGTGGTATTTCAGCACCAGTGTTTAACCGGGCATTTTTTTCAGTACGTACAAAAAACGACAGTTTCGGATTTCGTTGTGCCAAAGATGTCGATAAGAAGAAATAAACAACTATGAGTTTACAGAAACAGCTGGTTCTTTTTGTCTTGGTACCATTGATTACAATCGCCTGCAATCAATCGAGTTCTCCGGATAAAAAAAATAAAGATACCATGGTCGATGATAAAGAGATTAAGGCCGTGATCCATGATACGCAGATGGTGCGAGTCGCCGCAGGAAAGTTTATCCGTGGCAGCAACAAGGAAGATACCGAAGGTATGCAGGCCCGCTATGGATTTGCTGCGCCTTTATATCAGGATGAGCATCCACAAACTGAATTATTTCTTGATGACTTCATGATTGATGTTTATGAGGTGACAAATAAAGCCTATAAAACCTACATTTTGAGTACCGAACGCATGATGCCTTTTGCCTGGGTAAATAATGGTTATGCGTTGAATGAGAAACAGCTGCAGGCTATGGATGTGGAACGGTTACGTAAACTGGCACTGGATTACTTCAAGCTGGATGTAGATACGCGAGTGATGGATAAGCCGGCGCTGGTACAGGCAATGATCAAGCATCAGGAACAACTGGACAGGTTGCCTGTAGCCGGGGTGAACTGGTTTGATGCCAGGGAGTTTTGTCAATGGCGCTCTGCGCGGCTGCCAACAGAAATGGAATGGGAAAAGGCTGCCCGTGGCCCTAAAGGACTCGAGTATCCGTGGGGTAACGAGTGGGATCCAAAGGTAACCAATACCGGAGATGATGGTAAATGGGAGGAAGGTGTCGCGCCAGTGGGATCTTATGAAAATAATAAATCGCCTTATGGTGCATATGATATGTCAGGCAATGTGTGGGAATGGGTTGATGACTGGTATGAAGCCTATCCTGATTCGACCTATCAATCAGAAATGTTTGGTAAAACCAACCGAGTCATTCGTGGTGGTGGTGGCGGTATTGGCCATTATGCGATTAGCTATTTCTTCAGGGGAGCGACACGGCAATTTTCTGAACCTGAGATGGAAAGTGACGATGTAGGTTTTCGTTGTGCGAAAGACGGGTAACTGTTGTTTTAAGGTTGGTTGCTGAACCAATGGATAGAAATAATTAGTGGGTGGCTGAATGAGTAAAATAAATATCCTGGTGCCAGGTTTTATCCTGCTGCATGTAAGTGCACTGGCCTATGCCGCTGCGCCATCACTGTCTGCACTTGAAAACATCAACCAGAAACTAAAAGAAGAGCACCATGAACGTTCCAGTTCCTGTTTTGGATGTCATACCGAAACTGATTCACCTGCTTTTAAAGAGATTATGAAAAAAGAGTGCGTAATATGTCACAAGACGGGCTGGGTGTCAGGCAAGCTGGAGGAGTTGGCGAAGAAAGAGCAGGCAACTAGTCAGCCTGGATCTAGCCCAAGCAAAAAAGCTTCAGGAAAAGGTCCGGGTATGAGTGTAACAATGTATTACGACGGTAGTAAATTTGGTAGCAAACCCAACCAGATGATAGTTATTCCTGCGGGAGAGTTCATTCGAGGCACCAACGGCCGGCTTCCCGATGAAGGCCCTGAGCATAAAATGACGGTAAAAAGTTTTTATATAGATAAGTATGAAGTTACGAATCTGCAGTATTTTGAATCCTTGAAATACACTAAGCGAAAACCACCCAAACATTTCGTAAACGGTCAGGTGCCGTCGGGGAAAGCGGATCATCCAGTGGTGTTTGTATCGTGGTATGATGCCAAGGCTTATTGCGAATGGGCGGGAAAACGTTTACCCACTGACATTGAATGGGAAAAGGCAGCGCGCGGTACTGATGGGCGAACTTACCCCTGGGGAGATGAATTCAATATCACTTACGTTAATTCGCCGGTGCGATGGGTGGAGTTAAACCTTTTAGGAGACACCACGCCAGTAGGCGCTTTTGAAAAAGGAAAAAGTGTCTATGGATTGTATGATATGTCAGGGAACGTGTGGGAATGGACATCATCGAAATACAAGCCTTACCCGGGAAACACGCGTAAATCAGAACTATATGGTGGAAATTACCGCACCCTGAAAGGCGGATCATGGTGGGATTGTTCTTTTTATCAATGTGGTATATCAGCACCAGTATATAATCGAAGTTTTTTTCACCCGAAAACTAAAAATGACAGTTTCGGTTTTCGCTGCGCCAAGGATGCCTGATAATTAACTAGATGAGCATACAGAAAATGGAAGAAGCCAATCAAAAATCAAATGCAAGCCAGCAATGGCTATTAGTCATTGTTGTTTGCATAGTGGGAGTTGTTGCCGTATTTATGGCGTACAACGCCGGCATAAAAAGAGGCGACCAGGTTGTACAAACATCCAGCCAAAGTGCGTCGTCAAATAAAAACATACTGAACAATATGATTTTAATACCGGCTGGCGAATTTATCATGGGTAGCGATGACGTAGATGCCAGTGGAAAATCGCAGGAATTTGGTTTTAATGAGCCTTTATATTTAAACGAACATCCCAAAAGAAAAATTCAACTCAAAGCATTTTACATCGATAAATACGAAGTAACGAACGGTGAATTTAAACAGTTTCTACGAGATTTGCAGAAATATTCGGAGGAACAAATACAAACCCTGGTTGAACGCTTACAAATGCAACAGGATAACTTACCCGTGCGCAACATAACCTGGTTTAAGGCTGATGAGTACTGTCGTTTCGTAGGAAAACGTCTGCCGACTGAAATGGAATGGGAGAAAGCGGCGCGAGGCACGGATGGGCGTGAATACCCCTGGGGCAATGAGTGGAATGCGGATTATCTGAATGCCGGTCAGGGTGAAGCCGATTTAATGCCTGGTGGCAGTTATGAAAATGGAAAGTCTCCTTACGGGGTTTATGACCTGGCGGGTAACGTTATGGAATGGACAGCAGACTGGTACGAACCATACCCGGGCGCAGAATATCAAAGTCCCAACTACGGTAAAAAACGCCGCGTCGTGCGTGGTGGCAGTTGGGGTGGTGTAGGGCACTATGTGATTCCACACTATTTCAGGGTAGCTTATCGATTCAATTTTCCGCCGGATCAGGCTTTCAATGATGTGGGTTTTCGTTGCGCTAAAAACGCTTAACTTTTACTGATCACATTGACAATGTACCTGAAGAATATCGCTGGGTTGGCGCAAAGCCGACGTTGGAAAACGAATCCGGGGATTCAAGGTAACTCGTGGTGAGTAAAATTGAAGGTGATCAGCGGTCAGTTGACGCCAATCATCCTTTTGCCGGAAAAATCGCAACTTTTCATTTCGTAACTTTTCATATAAATATTACTCATACTCTGGAAGCAACCGCACCAGATCTAACTGAAAGTGTGTCCCCAAGTCCCGGAATACCTCAGTAAATCAATGTGATGCTGAATCGAATGTCAGTCAAAGGCAGTGTGGAATATTC